>JBDTKF010000047.1:0-13813 GCA_039935455.1 Ginsengibacter sp. | reverse complement strand
TTCTACAGTCAGGTATAAAAGAAATTTATTTGATATTGGCGGCGGTTACTTTGTAGTACTTAATAAAAGAAAGACAATAACATTTAATTCTTATGGAGGAATATCCCTGGGTAAATTTTCGTTTATGGATGACGGAATAGATAGTTCTGGAGCTGATTACAGCCGCTACCACCATAACGCAATTAGGAAGTGGTATTTTCAACCTTCATTTAATTTTATGCCCGGAGAATATATTCGTTTCTCTTATGCTACAAAGTTTTCATTTGTGCATTATGGAAATATTCAAACTTCTTATACCCCGGAAGAATTAAAATATCTTTATCTGAATAAGGTTGACCACGAAACTCTTCCCTTCATAGAACCTTCCTTAAATGTTCAATTTGGTTTGCCCAAAATTCCATGGATAAATCTGGATGCAGGAATATCCTGGACGTTCAATCCTACAAATATTTTTATACTTGGAGGAGGCGTAAAAGTAAGAGGGTTCAATTCTTCCATTGGATTGAATTTTGACTTTTCAAAGTTGAAAAGAAAGTGACACTAACGTTCAATATTAATTCTTGAAAACTCGCTTTCATCCTCTCAAACTTAATTACATTTGATCAAAACATTGTGATGCTCGACAGACGAAAATTTTTGCAACTTTCAACACTTGCAGCTCCATTACTTTCATTAAAAAACGTGACTATTAATGGTAAAACACCAACAAAACCAATTGTAGTTTCTACCTGGAATAATGGTAAAGAAGTAAACGCTGAAGCATGGAAAATTTTGTCAGCAAAGGGGCGTGCTTTAGATGCTGTGGAAGCAGGTGCCCGGTATGTGGAAGATACGATAGATTGTTGTATTGGATTGGGCGGATATCCTGACAGAGACGGCATTGTAACGCTTGATGCCTGCATCATGGATGAACATGCAAATTGCGGATCTGTAGGTGCGATAGAACAAATAAAACATCCGGTTTCAGTTGCTAGAAAGATAATGGAAACAACGCCTCATATCATGTTGGTTGGTGACGGCGCACAACAATTTGCAATTGCAAATGGATTTAAAAAACAATCGAAAAAACTCTCTTCTCCAGCAAAAGAAGCTTATGAAAACTGGTTAAAGAAAAGTGAATACAAACCTGAAGTAAATATCGAGAATAAAAAAGGAAATGGACCTTTTGCGCCCCCCTTTTTTGATGATGGCTCTGTAAATCATGATACAATGGGGTTGGTAGCTTTAGATGCTTCGGGAAATATGAGCGGTGCTGTTACTACCAGTGGAATGGCTTTCAAGATTCATGGCCGTGTCGGGGATTCACCAATAATAGGAGCTGGGTTGTTTGTGGATAATGAAGTTGGTGCTGCTACATCTAGCGGCCTTGGAGAAGAAGTAATTCGTATTTGTGGAACGCATCTGGTAGTTGAATATATGCGTCAAGGTTTATCACCTGAAGCTGCCTGCAGGAAAGCGGTTGAGCGAATTATTAACCGCGATATGCAAAGAGCAAAAACCTTACAGGTCGGTTTTTTAGCATTAAATAACCATGGACAATATGGTGCGTATGCAGTTCAAAAAGGTTTTGTCTTTGCAGTAAAGAGTGAAGGCGTTGAAAAAATTATTCCTGCGAAATATTTTTTCGATTTGGGTATAACCTAGAAAATGGTTTAACCTGGAAATTAATTTAAGTTTATGAAGTTAGAAATCATTGGATTCAATCTTGAAAATTGTATTACCGCGCAGCATGCCGGAGCGGACAGAATTGAACTTTGTGCAAGTCCCGGAGAGGGCGGCACTACTCCGTCCTATGCATTCATAAAAGCGGCAAGAGAAAAATTAAAGATTGACTTGTATGCAATGATCCGACCTCGCGGCGGCGATTTTTTATATAGTAATTCTGATTTTGAAATTATGAAAAATGATATTGCTATTTGTAAAAGACTGGGCTGTGATGGAATAGTAACAGGCCTCCTGACTCCGGAAGGTAAAATTGATAAAAAAAGATGTGAAGAATTGATTGAGTTGGCTTATCCACTTGGGGTAACTTTTCATCGTGCCTTCGATAGAGTTACCGATGCTTTCGAAGCACTGGAAGATGTCATTGAATTAGGCTTCGAAAGAATTTTAACTTCAGCGTTGAAGCCGAAAGCAATGGATAGTAAGGAGTTGCTCTCTGGTTTAATCAATCAAGCTGATGAAAGAATTATTATTATGCCTGGCTCGGGAGTGAATTCAAAAAACATAATTTCGATCGCTGAAGATACTGGTGCTACTGAGTTTCATAGCTCTGCAAGTATTACTAAACAAAGTGAAATGACTTTTATCAACACGGAAATGAATGAATCTTTGAATCATATTTCTGTGGAGGAAGAAGAAATACGAAAAATGGTGAGTTTGTTGGAAGAATACAATTTGAAATCGAAATAAAAAACGCTTCAAAAGAATTTGGTGATTCTTCTTCAAGAATAATTAAAAGTATATTTTACAATCCTTTTGAGTAAATAAACAAATAATCTGGATTCTCGATTTTTCATTTTGATAAAGAAAATTCTTCTTGCTTATTCTAAAAGTTTTCTTTGGTGTATCCTGATCTCTGATCCCTTCAACATGAAAAATGATTTTGGTTTTATTTCGTTTAGGATGGAGAATTCGTTTCCAAACAAAGACCCAAAATCACATTCGACGGAGTAGTTATGTACATTAAAAGTGTCCCAAAGTTTGTGCTCCACTTCATATTGATATGTTTTAGTTTCACCATATTTTCTATATCCAAAATAATGATCTGCAATAAATTCATTGAAGTTGTTTTGCTGAATGGGTGTGGATCTTTTTCCTGTTTTTGCCATTATTTTATTCCATTTGTTCTGGTATTTCCATTCATAACCGGTTTCCATTGTATCGCCCGCATCACGGTGAAAGCTTTTCATTTTCAGTGTTGTATATTTTTGACCAAAAAAAGTATTGGCAAGTAATGATATAGCGTATTTTGGCACAATTTCTTTAATGAAAACTACTCCTCTTTGCTCAGACAATGGATTATTTGATCGCACATAAAACCTGAGAGCTACTTCTTCAAAGTTGCTGTGGAATGGAATATTAAAGCCAAGCATTTCAGTATTGAGAAACATAAAAGCAGCGAGCGTAACGTAACTTTCGCCTTCGAATAAATCAAGTCTTGTTTTGTAAGGAATAAGAGGTAATAGAAGTTCTTCAGGAACGACATAATTCGCCATAATAATGTTATTCCATTCTGCGCGTAATAAATGTACTCTCATTTTATTGACGTTTTTAGAAGAAGCAAGTTGATAATAAACAACGAGCAAGAAATCAATCCTAAAACATCAATACAATAATCTTACCTTAATAGTTTCTTTTACGTCTTTTAATAATTCCAGTGCTTCTTTTGACAGGTTTTTATTAACATCCAGCACCACGTATCCTATCTGGTCATTAGTTTTCAAATATTGCGCAAGGATATTTATTTTATGAGAAGATAGTTGGGTATTTATTTCTGATAATACACCCGGCACATTTTTATGAATATGTAAAATACGATGGGTATTTTCATGCAAAGGAAGACTCAACGGTGGAACAGAATGTGAACCGGTTGTAATTCCTTTCTCTAAAAAATTAAATAATTTTTCGCTAACATTCTCACCGATATGTTGCTGTGCTTCTTCAGTAGAACCTCCAATATGAGGAGTTAGAATTACATTGCTAAGTCCTTGCAAAGGCGTTGAAAATCTATCTCCATTTTTTACAGGCTCTTCAGGATATACATCAATAGCGGCGCCTCCAAGGTCTTTACTTTTTAATGCATCACGTAAAGCTTCCAGGTCAACAACGCCGCCTCTTGCATAGTTAATCAGCATAGCGTTCTTCTTGAAAAATGGAATATTTTCTTTATTGATTAAGTTTTTTGTAGAAGGAAGATCAGGCACGTGAAGGGTAACAATATCTGAAATTTTTAATAATTCTTTTAGTGTCTTTTTACCCTCTGCATTCCCAAGTGGCATCTTCGGTTCTGTGTCATAAAAAAACACTTTCATGCCTAAAGATTCAGCAAGAACGCTTACCTGTGAACCAATATTTCCATACCCAACAATTCCCAGGGTCTTACCACGAAGTTCGTGGCTACCGGTTGAATCTTTCAGCCAAATCCCTTCATGTGCTGATTTATTTTTATCTGGAATTCTTCGAATCAACATGATGGATGAAGCCATCACTAATTCAGCCACAGAGCGAGTATTAGAGTACGGAGCATTAAAAACGGCAACTCCTTTTTGAGTTGCTGCATCTAAATCTACCTGGTTTGTTCCGATACAAAAACATCCAATTGCCTGGAGTCTGGTGGCATTTTTTAAGACTTCCTTAGTAATTTTTGATTTTGACCGGATTCCTAATAAATGAACATTTTTAATCTCTTTAATTAACTCATTTTCAGTCATGGCACCTGTCACTCTTTTAACTGAAGTATAGCCGGCATCTATAAATTTTTCGGATGCTGATTTGCTGACGTTTTCTAAAAAAAGAATATTTATTTTTTCTTTAGGATAGCTGGTAACTTTTTTCTCTGGCATATTAAAATAGTAATGTAATATTGCAAATATAGCTCCTAAATTCTTGAATCTTTTTTAATGAGACTGATAAATTTTTCATTGCCGTTATTGATATTATTTTTTTTTATTTGTTCATGTGGTTCTTCCAGCATTAAAGCAAAAACATCTTCAGAAGACTCAACTGCCTACGTGGCGCCGGTTCCAGGGAAAATCCCCATAGATGAATTAAATTCTTATCGTAGCGAAATAGAAAATTTTTATCAAAAAAAATTATTGCGAACAGGTTTCAATGGGGCTATACTCGTCGCAAAAAAAGGTGAAATAATTTTTGAAGACTATCATGGTTTTTATAACCTTCAGAAAAAAGATTCGCTTACCAAACACAGCGCATTCCACCTGGCATCGGTTTCAAAAACATTTACAGCTATGGCTACAATGAAACTGGTACAAATGGGAAAACTTTCTTTGGAGGATGATGTAAAAAAGTTTTTTCCGAATTTTCCTTATGATCAAATAAAAATAAAACTCTTATTGAGCCATCGAAGTGGCCTTCCAAACTATTTATATTTTATGGATAAATTAGGCTGGGATAAAAAAAAGCATTGTACTAATAAAGATGTGCTGGATTATTTAATCAGATTTAAACCAGCGGCTACAAACCCTGATACACATTTTAATTATTGCAACACCAACTATGTATTGCTTGGTTTGATCATTGAAAAAGCTTCGGGAAAGTCTTATGACAATTTTTTGAAACAAGAATTCTTTATTCCACTGAAAATGAAGGATACGTATGTTTACAGCATCAAAGACAGCGCGACAGCTATGCCTTCTTATAATTATCGTGGCAGGCAAGAGGCTTTTACATATTTAGATTGTGGCGTTGGTGACAAGAATGTTTATAGTACTCCCGAAGATTTATTGAAATGGGATCAGGCAATGTATACCAACCAAATATTTTCAGCGAAAACTTTGGAAGAGGCATTTTCTCCGTATAGCAATGAAAAGCCGGGGATCAGAAATTATGGTTATGGATGGAGAATGAATGTTTATCCAAATGGAAAGAAAGTTATTTATCATAATGGTTGGTGGCATGGTAACAACGCTGTTTTTATCCGGATGATTCAGGATTCAGCTACGATTATTGTGTTAGGAAATAAATACAATTCTAATATTTACCAGGCAAAGGAAATGGAGACATTTTTTGATACCAAACTTGGTCCGACTGATAGAGAAAATGCTGAGATGTCGAAAGAAGAATTGAATGTTTCCGAAACGCCGGCTGCACCTGTCATAAAAAAAAAGAATAACATTGTGAAAAAAAATGTTCAGAAAAAAAGCATCATTCCGCACCGGAGATAATCAATGGAAAATAGGAATTGAGATGTTTTTATAATTTTGACCATTTTCGAGTAAATACTACCGTTAGTATTATTCTAAAAAATAATTATTAAGGATTCTTGTTGCAAAAAAAACTGTTTTTTAAAATGGTAAGCTCCAATTTATAAATATGAAGAAAATTATCGGATTAGCTATTCTTGTAGCGTTTTTCGCTTTCGCTTATTTTACGAAGCCAGATGACAGAAGCTGTAAGATTATGGTAGTAAAAGCCGTGTGGGGAAATCTTATGCCGAATGAACACCAGTCTCCGCGGTTTTTCAGTCAATTTATGGATTTATATAATAAAGATATCACCATCGATGATTGGGTTTTGTTCAAAATAATAAAATACAAATTGCCGGATAGGAAACAACTAACCAGCATAGGAGTATTTAAAAGAATTTATTTTGTCCGACAGGATAAATGAAGGGTGGGAGCGGGTAAGATTCAGAACAAAAGATAAACTCCCTTTTTTGTTTGTTTACTGTGAATTAATTTTTCAGAAATTCATCCATGATGTTTGTGAATATTTCTTTTATTTTTTCATTCTTGTAAACTTTCTTCCGAAAGTTTTTGACCCATCGTATAGGTTTGATTGCATTGGTAAGGAAAAGTTCGTTTGCATGTAACAGGTCATCTTCTGTAATTTCTTTTTCACTAATCACATAATTTCGTAGATCAGATTTTTCTATCATCCAACGGCGCATCGTGCCAGCTACACATCCCTCTGATAAAGGTGGTGTGTAAATATTGTGATCCTTAACTATAAAAATATTTGCAATAGTAGATTCAGAAATCCGGTTTGAAGAGTTCTGTAAAATGGCCTCATCCAGTTTGTTTTTTTTTGCGAACCGGATTGCCATAACAGAAGGCAAATAATTATTTGTTTTCAAATTCGAAAACAGATCGCCGCTTTTTTTTACATCCGGAAAAATATCTACGCTTAACCCTTTTTCATTCAATTCAATCTTATCAGAAAGTGAAAATGTTTCTATTATATAATTTGGAAAACTTAATGACCCGGAAAAATTTGTTTCATTGCGGAAAATCATCAACCGGATTCTTGCATTCTGCGAAATAGAATTTTTCAATAAAAGTTCGTTTACTCTTTGAGTGAAAAAACTTTTCGAGAAATCTGGTGGAACATTGAATTGCAACATTTTCATTCCATGAAAGAGTCTTTCTAAATGAAAATCAACATTCAGAATCCCTCCATGATACATTCGCATGGTTTCGAATATTCCATCACCATAGCGAAATCCATGATTGTCCGCTCTTATGACAGGCTCGCCTACAAGACAAAAAGTATTGTTGTAAATAAAAAAATGATCATCCATACAATCAAAATGATGAACAAAAATAGTGGGATGATTTCAGAATCCGGTTAATTTTCCTGGTTGAGCAGATTGTTTTTAACAGCAAACATTATTAATCCCGCTGTACTTTTTGTGCCGGTTTTTACTTTGAGCTTATCCCTGATAGCTTCTATTGTTCGTGGACTTAAATCAACAGCCTCTGCAATTTCACGGGTACTTTTTTCTTCGCACATCAGGCGTAAAATAGTAATTTCTTTTTCAGTCAAAACTGCCTCATCATGAGATGTTTTGAACGGGGATGAGATATTTTTCTGACGCAAATTATTTAAAAGTGCTTTGTTGGTTAAGGCATTAAAATAAAATTCTTGCTGATGGCAGGTCTTTATGGCTTCGTAAATCACCTCAGCGTCTGACGTTTTTACCAGGTAACTATTTGCGCCAAGCTCCATTAGTTTCGTAATTACACTTTGATCATCAAGTAAAGTAAGCATGATAACTTTTATTCCTGGGTAAAGCTTTTTTACTTCGGGTAATGCTGTAATACCATCCATAATCGGCATCTGTATATCAAGTAAAATTACGTCGGGTTGAATGCCTTTGAGCATGTTTAAAAGATGGGCTCCGTTATCAGCTTCAGCAATGATTTTAATATCTTTTTTTGAGGAGAGTGCCGTTTTTACACCTGCCCGGTAAAGTACATGATCATCGACGATCATTACATTTATCACCTCACCTGTTTCTTCGTTCATAGTATATCGAATTTTTTATTTATAATTACCCGGCAAAAGTCATCTTTATTTAGGTCATATCAAACCGAATAATTACCAAATTTATCCAAACGTAATAATACGTATTATTTGAGTATAAAGACCTACAATTTTATTAACAATGCTATAAAAGCTATTTATTTTGAATTCGCTTTCCTTTGAATAAATCTTTTTAGATGTCTAATTATAAAAAAAGCATCGTTTAAACGATGCCTTTATTTTTTAAAATTAATTATCCATTAGAATATCACTTCGACCGGATCAATCGGACTTGTAAAACAATTTTAATTTTTATTCCAATTGAAAACAAAATGAAATAGTTAGCCTTCCGGTTATTTTTTCTTCTGACTTTTTGGAGCAAATATGGCAAACATCCTTTTGCCTTCCAATTTCGGCATGCTTTCTAAAGTTCCTACATCAACAAGCTTTTCAGCAAATTTTAATAATAATAATTCGCCTCTTTCTTTGAACATGATTGCCCTGCCTTTGAACTGAACATACGCTTTTACTTTGTTACCATCTTTCAAAAAGTTTGTCGCATGTTTTGACTTGAAGTTAAAATCGTGATCATCCGTATTCGGAGTAAAGCGGATTTCTTTTACTTCAGAAACTTTGCTTTTGGCCTTCATATCTTTTTCACGCTTCTTCTTCTCATAAAGAAATTTATTGTAATCGATTACTTTACAAACGGGCGGATTTGCCTGCGGAGAAATCTCTACCAAATCAAGTCCTTGTTCGTTTGCAATTTTTTGTGCATCTGCTGTAGGATAAATCCCTACCTCAATATTTTCGCCGACCAGTCGTACCTGGGGTACTTTTATCATGTGGTTGGTTCGATGTTCCTGCTGTTGTTCTTTTTTAAAACGTGGATTAAATGCGCCTCTAGGCGGTCTTGGTGGAAATGCCATTAATTGATTTTAGGTTATAAATTTTTTTTATTTTTTAAGAAAAGGTTTGTTTTTTAATTTATAAATGTTTTATTGATTACTTCTACTTTGATATTTTCGATTACTTCCATTAAACTTTTTGAACCTTCATCTCCTTTGCCCTGCCGTCTCACCGAAACTCTTTGCTCATTGACCTCTTTTTCTCCGATAATAAGCATAATCGGAATTTTAGCTAATTCCGCATCTCTTATCTTCTTCCCAATCTTTTCGCTTCTATCGTCAATTTCACCACGAATATCATTATTTTTCAATTGACTCAAAATATTTTCTGCATAAGGTAAAAATTTATCACTTATTGGCAAAATCTTTACTTGAACAGGAACCAGCCACATAGGAAACTTTCCCGCACAGTGTTCAATCAGTACCGCCACGAATCTTTCTAAACTACCAAATGGTGCACGATGAATCATAACAGGACGGTGCTTGGTATTATCTTCACCAATGTAAGAAAGCTCAAACCGTTCCGGCAAATTGTAATCAACCTGAATGGTACCTAATTGCCACTTTCTTCCAATAGCATCCCGTACCATGAAATCAAGTTTGGGGCCATAAAATGCAGCTTCACCATATTCAATCACAACGTGCTGCAATCCTTTTTCATTCACAGCTTCTATGATCGCTTTTTCTGAAAGTTCCCAGTTTTCATCGCTTCCTATATATTTGCTTCTATCTACCTGATCTCTTAATGAAATTTGTGCTGTATAGTCTTTAAATCCGAGCGAACTAAATACATACAAAACAAGGTCTATTACTTTTTTGAATTCTTCTTTTACCTGACCGGGCATACAAAATAAATGTGCATCATCCTGAGTAAAACCTCGGACTCTGGTAAGGCCATGTAATTCACCGGATTGTTCATATCTGTAAACAGTTCCGAATTCTGCAAGTCTCAAAGGAAGATCCTTGTAACTTCTTGGAGCGGATTTGTAAATTTCACAATGATGCGGACAATTCATAGGCTTCAAAAAAAACTCTTCCCCTTCAACGGGAGTTTTTATGGGTTGAAAACTATCTGCACCATATTTTTCGTAATGTCCACTGGTGACATACAAACTTTTAGACCCAATGTGAGGAGTGATTACCGGAAGATAACCCGCTTCCAGTTGGGCTTTTTGCATAAAATCCTGAAGCCTTCCACGAAGCATTGCACCTTTGGGAAGCCACAGTGGCAAACCTTGTCCCACTTTCTCAGAAAATGTAAACAATTCCAGTTCTTTTCCAATTTTCCGATGATCTCTTTTCTTTGCTTCCTCCAAAAAAACAAGATATTCATCCAGTTCTTTTTGATTAGGGAATGTAACTCCATAAATCCGTGTTAGCATTTTATTCTTTTCGTCCCCTTTCCAATAAGCGCCTGCGATTCCGGTTAATTTTATTCCCTTAATGAAACCAGTGGAAGGAATATGAGGCCCACGGCACAGATCAGTAAAATTCCCCTGTGTATAAAAAGTAATCTTTCCATCTTCTAAATGGGAAAGTAGGTCCAGTTTATATTCATCCCCTTTTTCTTCAAAATATTTTATTGCATCTGCTTTTGAAATTTCTTTTCTGATAAAAGGGTTATTTTGTTTTGCCAATACAGCCATTTTGTTTTCGAGCTTCCCGAGGTCAGTTTCAGTGATCACATTTTCTCCTAAGTCAATATCATAATAAAATCCCTTTTCGATTGGTGGTCCTACCCAAAATTTTACACCGGGAAAAGTTTCTTCCACAGCTTCGGCCATGAGATGAGCTGATGAATGCCAAAATGTTGCTTTGGCTTTTTCATCTTCCCAGGTTAAAAACTTTATAGAAACATCATTATTTATCGGACGTGAAAGGTCCCAAATTTCACCATTTACTTCTGCAGATAAAATCTTACGTGCGAGTCCTTCGCTGATCGATTTTGCAATCTCCATCGCTGAAGACCCTTGATCATATTGTCTTACAGCCCCATCTGGAAAAGTTATATTCATCATTATTTAAGTTGGAATTATTTTTATTTTAATTTTTGAGAAGCAAATTTAACGAAGTATTAGACAAAGAAGATATTCCTTTGAAGAGATATAGGTTTAATAACAATTAATTTTGAAGCATCAAAAAAATAAGGCATGATGAAACGGATTTTTACCTTGTTGTTTTTTCTATTGATGGGAAGCGGATTATTTGCTCAGCGTACTATTGCTCAAAACTATTCTTCTGAAAAAAACTCATCAAATTATAAATCCCATCTGAAAAAGAAAATTAATTTTGATGGTCAGTGGAAAGGAAGTTTTGATGAATTAAACCCAGGCTATCTCAGTCTTGATGGAAGCAACACGGAATATGTTTTAGAACTAAATACAGATGGATCAAAGGTTTCTGGTTATTCTTATTCATATTTCAAACAGGGATTGAAGAAATTTTATACGATTTGCCGGCTAACCGGGACACTGAGTCGCGAAACAAATGACATCGTCATAACAGAAATTGAAAGACTGAAATCTAACACGCCTCCAAATTTTGGAAATTGTTTCCAGATTCATCGTTTGCATTATGCCAAGGATACGGGAAATATTGAGGAGTTACGTGGAACCTGGGTTCCAGTAGCAAACCAAGGACCGGGTTGTGGTGGAACAGGTACTACTGTTCTATCCAGAAGAATGGTGAGCAACTTGCCAACGGGTTTTATGCCTCATAAAAAGAATAATGTTGCAAGAACTCCATCCAAAAAGATAGCCCCGGAAAAGCATATTGCTGTCTCTCCTAAAAAAACGAATTCTGCGATTGCAAAAAATAAAATCCAAAAAACTGAAACGATAAAAAATTCAATAGCAAGAAATGAAAATTCTATTACTGATAGTGAATTAAAAAGTTTGCAAACTATAGCTCCAACAATAAAAGGATTTCAAAACCGCAGAAAAGATATTGTAAAAACGATTACTATTGAACAGCCAACTTTTCAACTTGCATTTTATGATAATGGCGAAATTGATGGAGATTCGATTACTGTTTTTTATAACAACAAAATTGTTTTATCTCATCAAAGGCTAACTGATAAACCAATTTATCTTACACTTTCTTTAGATAAGAATGCTTCAGAAAATATTGTAACAATGTATGCTGACAATTTGGGTACAATTCCGCCAAATACAGCATTGATGATCGTTACAGATGGAAATAAAAGGTATGAAGTACGAATTGAATCTGATGTAGATAAAAGCGGAAGTGTGATTTTTCAAGCTAAAGAATAGGCTTAAATTTTTACTAACTATCCGGAATTATTTTTTTTGCAATGATGATCATTCTTGGAGATTTCTTTACCTCGTAATCGCTTAAAGAATAATCTCCGAAAACCTTTTCAACCTGCATCTGTTGCCTCGAAAGCATTTCGGTAAAATCTCCCAAAGAAAACTTCATTACCTTTTCACGAAACACTAACGGCTCATTCAATGTTTTATCCTTTATGATTATTTCTTTATAAAAATTAGTTTCGTCATGCCATTTAGTGAGATGATAATTTACTCCGTCAATTTCTATTTCTGATTGTTGATTCAAATGATCTTCGGCATAGAGAACGTTGAGATAATCAATAACGAAAATTCCATTTGGGCGCAAAGATTGCGCGACTGTTCTAAGCGCATTGTGATGTTCTCTTTTGGTATTGAAATATCCAAAACTTGTAAAAAAATTAAAAGCACAATCGAAATAGTTGATCCAAAACGGTAAACGCATATCATGTATAAAAAAATGGAGGCGATCAGTTTCTTTTCTCTTTGCGATTTGAATACTTTTTTCAGATAGATCTATGCCTGTGACATCGAACCCCCTGGAAGCAAGTTGTACAGAGTGACGACCTTTTCCACAACCTACATCTAGCATAAAAGAGGCGGCCTTTGGCTTTAAATAATTGATCAGTTTGTCAATGAATTCAGCGGCTTCTATTGTATTTCTTTCAAAATATAATCGATAATAATAAGGTGAATTAAACCATTCCTTAAACCATGGCTTCTGAACTGTCATGTCTAATTTTTTCGCAAATGTAGATAGTAAATTACTCATTGCAATTCATGAAAAACAATAAAATGAATTAAATTTGCATCCTTAAAATTATTTGTGTGGCATTGATAAAAAGCATTTCGGGAATACGGGGAACTATTGGTGGAAAACCCGGAGATAATCTGACTCCTTTAGACATCGTAAAGTTTACTGCAGCCTTTGCAACATCGTTGAATGATCATTCTTACAAACAAAAAATTGTGATAGGCCGAGACGGAAGGATAAGTGGAAAGATGGTCAGCGATTTTTGTGCAAATACCCTCGTGGCGTGTGGTTTTCACGTAATTGACCTGGGCCTTACTACCACACCTACTGTTGAAATTGCTGTTAAAGAAGAGGCTGCTGTCGGAGGAATTATTTTGACAGCGAGCCACAATCCAAAAGAATGGAATGCATTGAAGCTGCTCAACAGCGACGGTGAATTTCTGAATGCTGTTGAGGGTGAAAAAATCCTGTCGATCGCTGAACATGAGAAATTTAATTTTGTTTCTATTGATAAATTAGGAACTTATAAAACAGATGGGTCTTATTTGCAAAAACATGTTGAAGCGGTTATTAATTATGATTTGGTTGATGTTGATGCTATCAAAAATGCTGGATTTAAAATCGTTTTGGATCCCATAAATAGCTCAGGAGCAATTTATGTACCTGCATTGTTGAGGGCGTTGGGAGTGAAAGATATTGTGGTAATTAACGAAGAAGTAAATGGAAAATTTGAACATAACCCAGAACCACTTCCAAAGAACTTGAGCGGGTTGAGTAATGAAGTAGTAAAACAAAAAGCATCATTAGGAATAGCCGTAGATCCGGATGTAGACAGGCTTTGCTTTGTTTGTGAAGAT
>JBDTKF010000046.1:0-5973 GCA_039935455.1 Ginsengibacter sp. | reverse complement strand
GATCAATCAAAAACTTTTTCTTCCAGGATTTTCCCTCATTAAAACTAATTTGTAAGGTAAGGCTGTCGCGATTATGCTGCGACATATTATTGCAAAAAGCCAGAATAGATTTGCCATTTTTTGTTCCGATATTCAACAAACTTCCTTCACATATAGGGTCGGGCAAATTGAGATCTACAAAAGTGGTATCCCATGTTTCGCCACCATCTTTACTCAAAAAAACAACACGGTATTTCCCCACCTGGTTGCGGCTGTTCATCATTAATGAATTGTTGGTCAGTTGAGCCGCAGAGCTTTCGTTGGAACCTTCAAATGGAACGGTTTCACTTAAATGAAAGGTAGCTCCATGATCATCGGTATAAAATCCATGTGCCTGGTAATCTCTTAATTCAGGTTTGGGATCGCCGGAAGAATGATTGGCAGCAACATAAATCCTTCCTTTATATTTCCCTTCGTGAAATTGCAGCGCATGTCCCGGCGTGTTGGCATACGTACGCCAGTCCTCTTTAAAATTCCATGCGGGGTTTACATCAGGTTGATTAATTCTGTTTACCTGCAAAGTGATGTCTGTCGGTTCACTCCATGTTTTACCGTTATCAATGCTTGTTTTAAACCACACATCACGATGGCCTTTTCCCTTTCGCAATTCCATTTCATGTCCATTGCCGGTATTGTAAAATAAGAAGATTCTTCCCTGTGGAAACCGAGGATCGGTTAAATCCACAACAGGCGCGGGATTACCAGCTTGTAAGGTGTCGTTGCTGGCAACTATTTGCAATGCGCTCCAGGTTCTTCCATCGTCAGAACTTCTTTTTAAAACTATTTTTATATCTCCAAAATCTCCACCGCCATGCACTCTTCCTTCGCAGAAAGCCAACAAGTCGCCATTCTTTGCTTTTACAATTGCAGGGATGCGAAAAGATTTATAGCCTTCCGTTCCGGAAACATAAATAGGATTTGGTTCTGATTGAGCAAATAATTTTGTTGAAGAAATAAGAAAGACTACGATTAAGCTTATTATGCTAAAATATTTTTTCATGGTTAAATCGTTTTCTGGTTTAAATAATTCGTGAAAATTCTCGTAATTCGTGGCAAAACTCATCCCTGCCTGCATGACGCAGTCAGGCAGGCGTGTCATTCTGTGTAATCCGTGGCAACCTCTTCCATCAATTTCCAACAATACCATTCCTGCCGCGGCAAATGAAACGGCCCCTTAAATAAATTTCCTTTTGCTGCTTGCGCTACTGTTCCATCACGGTGCAAGTACCCAAACCATTCTCCAAATTCTTTATCATGAAAATGCGTGTAGGCATAATCGTGAATCTGCTGATGCCAATTCTTATATTTTTGATTTCCGGTTATTGTATAGGCAAGTAGTGTTGCAATGATTGCTTCATTTTGAGGCCACCAAAATTTCATATCCTGCCAATATTCCTGAACTGGTTTATTATAAACATCGCGATAATATAAAATGCCTCCAAACTCATTGTCCCAGCCGCGTTCCCACATATAGTCCAACATTCTACAACCCAAATCAATTAAGTGGGGATCGTTATTTCTGTATTTCGCTTCATGCAAAATAAACCAGGCGCCTTCGATAGCATGGCCTGGATTAAGTGTCCTTCCATCAATGTGATCAATAATACTTCCGTCAGGCGCTACCTGCTCCATCACACACCGGATATCATCTTTTACAAAATAAGTTTCAATTTCTTTGATCCATTTCTCAATCCACTCATCACATCGCGGATCACCAATTGTTTCACGCAATTGTTGTGCAGTATTCATCATAATCATCGGAACGCCGATTCCTTTAGAAGGTCGCGTATCTGCAAATTTTGGTTCCAGCTTTAATTCACCTGTTGCGTAGGCAATACATTTCCCAAAAAGACCTCTTGCTTTATTGGCCATAACTTCATCTCCGCTTGCTTTTGCATAAGCAGCAAAGGCAATCACAGCAAATGTTTCAGAAAAAAAGTATCTTCTTTTACGGATGGGTTTTCCTTCACGGTTTACATGAAAAAACATTTGTCCATCGGTATCGAAACAATGATTCAATAAAAAGTCTACTCCTTTTTTTGCGCCATCTAACCATTCCTTTCTTTTTTCAACAGTATTATATAAAGTAGCTAAAAGCCAGGCAGCTCGGCCCTGTATCCAAACTGCTTTATCATCATCAATAAGGCTTCCGTCTCTGTCGCGCATTAATAAATACCCACCAAATTCTTCATCGATACTTTTGGAAAACCAGAATGGAACGGTATCGTTTAGTAATTGATTTTTATAAAAATCTCTTTGTTTTTGTAGATAGGTTTTGTCTAATTGCATGGTTTAATATTTACGCTTCTGCATATAATGATACATTGTTTAAATCTTTTGTGAGTTTACGAATTACCTCTTCTAGTTTCTTAGCCTGTTCTAAAGATGGATGCTTTTTACCGGTGGCATATTGACGTACCAATGACTCATTCATTTTTGCGTGCCGCGCAATAGCTGAAGCATTTAAAAAATCATGTTCGCTAAAAAAAGACTGCAGGTCGTATAGAATCTCAAATTCCAAATTTTCCGTATCTAATTTCAGCCAAAAACTATCGCCATTCTTTTCATGTTTTTGATAATCCTTTATCAGGTCATTGAGGTTTTGTAACACTTCATTTTTAGATTTGCCAAAAGTAACAGGCAAATAGCTTTTGCGGCCTTCAATTCTTCCGTATAATCCATCAGCGGCTTTTTCAATTATTACTTGTAATGTTTTCATCTTTTTATTTTTTAGAACTTATTAGTTACTGAGAACATCAGAATTATTTTAAACCCGCCTGTTTAAGAATTGAATTGAGTGTGCCGGCCTTTATATCTTCCTTTCCATGTTCCGGAACAACAACGATTCCTCTCTTTGTTGGATGCTTGAATATCTTATGACTGCCGGTCTGTCTTTCAAAAAACCATCCGTCCTTCTGAATCAGTTTAATTACCTCTTTTGCTTTCATAACGAAGGTAACGTTTTAGTTACTTATTAAGCATAAAATTTATCAAAATTTTAACGGGTATTATTTTTTTAATATCTCCATCAAATCTTTTCCCAAAACGCGATATCCACCTGCATTTGGATGTAATCCGTCACCCACGAATAATTCTGAATTGATAGTATTGCCTTTTAAAAATTCTCTTCCGAAGTCAACAAATTCTATATGATTTTTAAATGACATCGTTTTGATTTTCCCGTTGATATTTTTAACCTGTGCTTCCGTTTTTTTTCGGGGCAGAATACCTACCATTATTATTTTCACTTGCGGCTGTCTCGCCTTTATTGCATTGAGCAAAAATTGTAACCCTTCGACAATTTCTTCATCAGGGTTGATTCCCAAATTATTTGTTCCGATCATCAACACGATATTTTTACCGGTAAAATGATCCAGTTCTCCATGATATATTCTCCACAAAACATTCTCAATCTTATCCCAGCCAAAGCCTGCGTTCTGCACCTTCAAGGGCACCATATATTTATTCCATTCTTTTTCGCCACGGGCTAATGATGCTTTCGGAGCGCCACCCCAATAATTGATAATAGAATTCCCAATTAATAAAGTTGTTGGATTTGTTTGCTCAATATTTTTGACCACATTTTCATGCCGTTGTATCCAGTCATATCCATCACGGTATTGTTCTATAGGGATTTCAGTAGAAATATTTCCAACAGGTTCATTTAAAATTTCCCTGATCTTTTTCTCATAAGCAATTGCGTATTTCATCATGCCAATGTCATTTGGATGAAGTCCCTCTGTTGTAGAATTGATATCAAAGCCAATTTCTTTATCGGTCAGCAAATAGATATTTTTTACACCGGATGATTTCAAATCCTGAAAAATCTTTTCTATTACCAAACTACTATTATGGTAATCATTTAATCTTGCAGTATCCATATAAAATGGCGCATACCCAACAGCATGTTCTACCAATAAAATTGGCACATACTTATTTTGTTCGCGCAATTTATTTACTCCATAAACTACCCGGTTCTTTATTTCTTCTTTAGAAAAACCCCTGGTCAGATTGGGCATACAATCAAGAATGTAAAGCTTTGCATTTACTTTCGACATGAGATCAAACACCGGCGCTTCAAATCTCCCATTCCCTGAAAAGCCAAGATTGATCACGGTTCTGTCAAGATTTCTTTGTAAAATATTCGTCCAGGCAAGTCCGGGCCTTGAAGTAACACCGCCCTGTAGAATGGAAGTGCCATAAGCAACTATAGGCTCCTCATTACGTTTTGATGTAAAGGCAAAGGAATCCTTTTGATCAACGCCAATTGATAACCATGTTACTGAATTATATAAAGGCAAATACAAATAAAAGTCAGAAACAGCGGTACTGTTTTTTGCCAGAAATAAATTTCTAAAAGTATAAGAACACGTATCTCCAAAATGATAACCACCCGGAGCCCAATTCCAGTTTCCGTTAATATCTATTGCAAAAAGGTCCAAACCGCCTTCTCCTGTGGAGGGCATATGCGGCATGGAAAAATTCTTACTTGCCAACGTATAAAGCACTTTAATTTCTGTTGCCGAAGTTTTAAAATGAATGAATTCTCCGGCAGTATTTTCCGATAGATTCCAAACAGGTTTTCGTACACTATCTTTCATGGATATCGGTAGCCTGTGAAAAATATCAGAAGAATCAGGCACACAAATTCCTTCAATAAATTTTGGTTGATGCCACTTTGTTTGTTGTTGTGAAAATCCTTGTTTGCTTGAAACGATGATCAATAAAAGGAAGAAGTATTTTTTCATTTTTTTGTAGTTTATCAAGGTAAAACTATTGAATCTTTAACCTCTATTGAAAAAGTAGATGCAGGCAAGCCAGCTTCATTCTCTAAATTGGCTTTTGTGAAAGGGTGATATGCATAAAATACTTTAATTATTTTTTCTTCTTTATTCAATTGCAAAACGACTTGATTATTTTTTATTTCCGCCAACGGCGAAATGATCTCTCCTTTTTCGTTCATCACTTCAAAACCAATTAGCTTTTCATTATTTCTGGTTTGTAATTTTTTCCCATTCTTAAAATCAATGACTATTATTTTTCCTTTTTGCAAAACTTTTATTACTTCCGGTCCATGCGCAATAATATTTTGATGATACGTATTTTTTAAAGCCAACAGTGCCAAACGCTCTCCCACCGGTTGTTTGTGAGTAGGATGAACATTTAAGGAATCGCCCCAATCGCTTGAAATAGCCATGCCGGCATTGAAAATTTCATGTGATATTTTTCTTTGCATATCTCTGAAATAGGACCACGACGGCCTATCAAGTGCCGAAAGCTGAACAAAGTAGAATGGCAATCCTTCTTGCCACAAACTTCTCCAGCTTGAAATTAACGCTTTAAAATTATAAGCATACAATTCAACATTGTGAGCATCACTTTCGCCCTGGTACCAAATAATTCCTTTGATAGGTGTATTGATAAATTGAGAAATTCCGGCTTCATAATTATAACAAGGTTCGTAAGGATGCCGCTGACGAGGATCATTCGAATTTTCTAAATTTTTCGCCGCCCTTTCGCGGACCCATGGCATAATAAAATCAGATTTTTTCCAGTCGTATAATTCATTTACGAGATAATGATCAAACTCCATAGTATGTCTATCCATAAAGGAAACAATCGGTGCCCCGCCCACAGCAACTTCAATTAAACCGATTGGAACATTTTCTTCCTGCTGAATTTTCTTACCGAAGAAATATCCAACTGCAGAAAAAGTTGAGGCAGATTCAGGATTGCATTGTTTCCAGTTTCCAGTAAAATATTTTAGATCATTTACTTTTTCTAAAGTAGCGGAATCCCACGCCACGTTATCTGTTTCCCGGAAGGCTTTCAATTGAAACAAGCGGATATTTTTATTGGTTGAATTTTCAATGGCTTTCTTTCCTACAAAAGATTGATCCAACCTAAATAACATATTCGATTGCCCTGAACAAA
>JBDTKF010000045.1:0-19541 GCA_039935455.1 Ginsengibacter sp. | reverse complement strand
GAATATAATTCCCTTTTCCCGATCCTACATTGGTAAATGAGAGATGGTACAAAGTATCTCTTTGATCGGCTGAATAAATGTAAATGGTATCAGCAACGCCATTAATGGTCGTATCAATTTTTTTATATAAAATTTTATTTACAGAAAAAGTATCCGGCATCGAGTTGGGATAGGTAGCACTGTCAATATTCTTTCCAATCTGCGACAAAAAATGTTTTTGATCTGTTGTCAGCGATTGATTGATGGAGGAATTTTTCGCATCTGCATTCGTATATGCTCCAATACTTACTTTCAATTTACTACTAAATTGAATCTCGTCATTTGCATAGAACATCGAATTGAGGTAATTCTGATTCGAGTATTCAAACTCCACTTGTATTCTGCTGTCTTTCGTAATCAGGCGCTTTACAGTAAAGGTTATTTCCGCAGTATTATAATCAATAATATAATCACGATCTTCTCCTCTTGTTAATATTTCTCCATCAATATACACCTTCTCAGTTCCTGCGAGAACAGTAAAATATAATTCATTGTTAGCGCCATGAAGCTTGTAAGGTCCCTGGTTTCCTTCAATTGGGGTAAGAATATCTTTCATATAATTTCCTTTGGAAATAGCTCCACTTGCTACAAAGGAGTTACGGATATTTTTACTGATTACATTATCTGTCTGGAAAGAACCTCCCTGTAATCTTTTAGAAAAATTGAGAAAATAATTACGACTCTGCCGGATATCTATATCACCGAAATTTGCCTGCCACCCATGTTTTCTTACTTGCATAAATATCCGGTCAAAATCTCTGATGTTCTGGGTGTTTCCTTCCGGTTGAATGGGAATATTATTGTCGCTGATGGCGGCGGTCAATTCCAGGCTATCGCCGATGTATCCATTCAATTGCAGATTTAAAGTAGAGCTCACAACCGCATCCTGATTATTTCCAATAGAAATTCCGCGCCCAAAACTTCCATTATAATTGATGTTCCCAAAATCAATTATTTTATCCCGGAGCGCATTACTTTTTAGGGTAAACGGTTTTTCTAAAGCAAAATTGAAACGAATACTGTCGTAGTTAAATCGCTTGGTTACGGTATTTAATTTATAAGGGAACACACGATACGAAATGAAAACACTATCTGGCAGGTTCACTTCTTTCCACAGGATAGAAGCATTCACAAAGTCAACCGTGTAGCTACTTTCAGGAATTCCAACCACTGAAAAAGTATTCGGAATAATACTAAGGCTATCCAATAAAAGCGGGTTTGTGTGGGCAGAGATTTTCTTACTTCTAAAATTAGAATGTGAATCAGGATATTGTTGAGAAAACCCATTATAATAAAAAAATAGGAACAGAATAAATAATAATAGATTTCCTGGTTTCAAGCAGATTATTTTAAAAAATAAAATTAACCGATTTTAAGGAATGAGTACCGAAACGTCGAATACGCAGCTATTCCATTATGCGCAAATGGAAGTTACCACTCTTCATTCCGTTTAGTAAAATTTCTTTTATGAAACAATGGGTAGCGTAAAACAAAATTCGGATCCTTCATTTGTTTTGGAGTTTACCCAAATGCGTCCGCCTAATTTTTTTACAATTTCTGTGGCAATAAATAATCCGAGCCCCAAACCGGGAAATGTGCTCGTGCTGGCGTCCAACACTCTGAAGAAACGTTTGAATAATTTTTGCTGCATCTCTTCTGAAATTCCGATCCCAAAATCTTTTATACAAATAGTTACTATTTTTTTAGAGACCACAGTGCTGATGTTAATCTTATCTGAATTCGGGGAATATTTAATCGCATTTGAAAGCAGGTTTACAATAATTTGTGAAATTCTTTCTTTATCACCAATCATGGTTCTTACTTCCTGTAGATCTTTGATGATCTGATGCTTTTTTGTAGTCATCTGCAGATCATTGATCACTTCATCTATTAATTCATTGAGATCGTAAGGTTCCTGTTTGAGTACCAGCTGGCCTTCTGTTATTTTAGTAATATCCAGCAGATCTCTGATCAGTGTTGCCAGGCGATCTATCTGATGATCCATTTTCAATAAAAGGCCGGCAGAAGCATGATCTTCTTTTTCTAAAAACGAATCATACAGAATTTGTGCATAAGCCTTAATACTGGTCACAGGCGTTTTCAGCTCATGACTGGCCACTCCGATAAACTCTTCCTTTTGTTTTTCAAGCGCTTTGCGTACTGAGATGTCCCGATAATTATTAATGATCCCATGTATACTTGAATTATTAATCAGATTGATGCAACTCACTTCCATAATGCGGTAAGTTCCATCTATATGCTTCATCCGCAGTTCGCCCTGTAAATATTTTGATGGCTGATTGATGCTTTTCTGGAATAATTTTTTTTGAAGATCAAGGTCTTCAGGATGTATCACATTATTGGCAAAAAGATTTTCACCAATGCGATCTTTTGCGGAATAACCTAAAACCCTTTCAATAGAATCGCTTTGATAAGTGATAGTTCCTTCATCATTAAAAACAGTGATCATATCAAATGAGTTCTGGAGAAGAGCCCTGAAACGTTCTTCGTTTTCCCTGACCAGTTGTTCTTTGAATTTCCGTTCACTGATATCTATATTCACACCTGACATTTCAATAGGTTTCCCTTTCTTATCAAAAGTTGTATGAGCACGGGTCATGATCCAATGCAAGGATTTATCGGGCCAGAAAATTCTAAATTCAACCGACAATTCTTTTTGATTTCTAAGGCTATCTTCTATCGCATTTCGGGTAATTGCCACATCATCCACATGAATAAATGAAAGCCAGTCATCAAATGTTCCTTTGAATGAATATTGTTGTAACCCGTATAAAGATTCCTGAACTTTAGTCCATGAAATCTTATTGGTTTTAAAATCCCACACATAAGTTCCAACCGAACCAGCAGCCAATGAAAAGTTTAATTGATTCCTTGTTTTAATCAACACTTTTTCAAGCAATTTCTGAGTGGTAATATTTCTCTGAGTTCCCCAAATACTTATCAGCATTTCATCCTCAATCATGCCAACCATATTCATGAGAAAATAATGACTGTTCTTTCCTTCCCTGAGTGTAATTTCCAGATCGCTGATCCTGTAATGAGATTCAACAACCGGTATCAAAGTTTCTTTACACGTGTCGTTTTTTATAAATACTTCCTTCAACGTTTTACCAATCATTTCTACCGCATTCTTATAACCGTACATTTTTGATATCGTATCATTGCATTCGGCAATAAATCCCAAATCATAAATCTCATCTATTTGTTGGTTTACTGGTTGATTAACCGGAATTCCTTTTTTCAGATCGATGCGCCAGATGCCTTCAGAAGTTTTGGAAATAAATTGCACGTACCTCTTTTTACTTTCTTCTAAAAGATGGTGATTATTTTTTTCATTGGTGATTATATTTCCATAAATAGTAAAAGTAATTTCTGAAGGATAAAGCCTGAAATGATACCATTCCATGGAGTGTTTATCATAATATTCGAACTGATCAAATTTCTTTAATTTCATTGCCAGCAACAGCCTCTTATTAAAATCAGTATCAATCAAATAGATAAGTGCTTCCCAAAGATTTTTATCAATTAGTTCTCCGGATTTTTTGCCCAGGAAAGATTCAGCCTTGTCATTGATAAATTGAATCTTCCAGTTATTATCTACAGAGATAAAAATATCGCTGATGCTTTTCAGTATTGACGTATTCAATTCAAGAGATTGAAGCAGGTTTTGCTCTGCATGGCGTCGCGAAGTAATATCTTCCATAACCAGCAGAATCCGCCCTTCTTTATTCTGAGCATATCTCATGCGCATCGCATTAAACATAATAATGCGTTTTCCAATAGAAGGAAAATCATGTTCCACTTCAAAATTTTCAAAACTCTTGTCCCTTGAAATAATCTCTATCAGCTTCTCCTTAAGGCTGGGAATATTCCATTCGCCATTATTCATTTCATAAATAAAGAAACCTTCCGTCTGATCCTTTCTCTGTACAAAATCTTTATAAAAAGACCTGTTGGCGCTGGTTATGCGCAATTCAGTATTCAACACGAGCATGGGTTCACGAATTGTTTCTACAATTGCTTCGCGATATTCAAAGGCATCTTTAAGTTCTATGTTCCGATGATGCAGTTCATCATTGATCGTCGTCAATTCCTCATTACTGGATTGTAATTCTTCTTTGGAAGTTTCTAACTCCTCATTGATACTTTGCAATTCTTCATTAGAAGAAAGCATTTCTTCGTTCGCGCTTTGAAGTTCTTCCCTCGTCGCTTCAAATTCTTCACTCATTGATTTCAGCTGTTCTTTAGCCTCCATCAGCTCATGTTGGAGTCGGATTTTTTGCTGTTCTTCTGCAATCTTCCTCTTGCCGGAAGTTGGAATATCCTGAATTATTTCTGTCTTTTTTTCATCAGTTGCTTTAAACAAGATCAAGAAGCAGGGATCAGGAGTCGTATTCTTTAAAGGCACAACTTCCAACGTCAATGTTTCCGTCTTATTTCCGGATACTAAAGTAACTCCCCGTTTTTCAACAGGAATGCCTTCATTCTTTGCCTTATTTACCAATGATCTTAATTCAAAAACAAGATCATCCCGCACCATCTTAAGTAGGTTCAAACTTGCTTTTCCATACGCGGGTTGAAAATATTTTGCAGTAGGGCCATGAAAACGAAGTATTTTCAGATCAGAATTAACTACCACACTTGGGGGAACATATTGCGACAACAAGATCGTGTTGCTTATCTTTTCTATATCCGAATCGTTCAACTTTTCTTCGTTTATAAACTCTGATCCCATTTCGCTTTCGCGAAGAACACGCGTGGGAGTAAATGAAAAATTATAATCCGCGCTGTTGCCGGTATCTTTTTTTGTATAAACCTTATTTTCTTTATTTAGCTGTGAAAAAAATTCTGAAAAACTTCCAACCGTTTCCGATTTACCGAGCAATAAAAAACCATTTGGCTTCAAAGCGTAATGAAAAAGTTTTAGAATTTTCTTTTGTGCTTCGGGTTCAAAATAAATCATTACGTTCTGGCAACTGACAAGATCTATTTTTGAAAAAGGTGGATCCGAAAGCATGTTATGCGTTGCAAAAACACAAACGTCCCGAATCGATTTAATTACCTGGTAACGCCCATTAATACTGATAAAATATTTTTCCAGGAATCCGGGAATAACATTCTCCATGTTGCTGGATTGATAGATTCCTGTCCTTGCTTTTTCAATTGCTACCGGGTTAATATCTGTGGCAAAAATCTGAAAAGGGAAAAGAAGATTGTTTTTTTGAAAATATTCAAACAAAGTGATCGCAATAGAAAAGGCTTCTTCACCTGTAGAACAGGCTGAAACCCAAATACGTAAAGGATCATTTGGCATTCTATCTTTTAATAAAGCAGGAAGAATTGTTTGTTCAATAGTTTTATAAGCCACCGGGTCTCTGAAAAAATCGGTTACATTTATGAGAAGGTCCTGGTAAAGTTGCTCTACTTCTTTCTTATTTTCATGAAGTATGGGGATATATTCACCAAGGTCATTTTTTCTGTTAAGGGCCATTCGTCTATGAATACGACGGCTGATTGTTGATTGTTTATACAACGAAAAATCAATCCCTTTATTTTTATTCAGAATCAAAAAGATCCGCCTTAATTCTGATTCATTTGCTTTACTCAAATCGGGCTGGCCCAGAGAAAGATAGGGTTGTTTGACGATATCATCCAGCTCTTTTGCAATCCGTTCAACCGGTAAAACGAAGTCAACAAATCCGGAATCAATAGCACTGCCAGGCATCCCGATAAAAGAAGCACTGTCGTCTTGTGCAAATGTAATTCCTCCTTCTGCTTTGATATCTCTAAAACCTTCAGTACCATCAGAACCGGTTCCGGATAATAAAATTCCGATCGCTTTATTCTGATAACTGTAAGCAAGGTTTTTAAAGAAAAAATTAATAGGCAAAAAAAGACCTTTTTTGATCTGGCGGGGAAATAAGTTAAGGTGGCCCTCTACAACGCTCATGTACGTATTAGGCGGAATCACATAAACCTTATTAGGTTCCAGTGCCGTCCCGTCTTTCACCTGGTGCACGGGCATAGAAGTTTTTTTTTCGAGTAACTCCGCTAAAATACTTTGATGATCAGGAGAAAGGTGTTGTATAATTACGTAGGAAACTCCTGTATGAGCACCGAGATTCTCAAGGAAAGTTTTCAGGGCCTGGAGACCGCCGGCAGAAGCACCAATGGCGGCCACAGGAAAAGAAGGAGGGCCTGCTCTGTAATCCTGATCTTTATGTTCTGTCACTGTTCCCTTATGTGGCAAATCCGACTTTTTCTTTAGGACTTTCATTAAATTGTAAATAAGTTTGATAAAGAATCCTTAACCAGAAACTCATTCAGCAGATCATTCTCCTTTACTGTTCAGAACATAATGAATCAAAAATAAAACCAGAAACATAAAGAATAAAACTAAGGTTTACAATTGTTTTTTATTCATTCATCGGATTAACCATACGAACCGGACGTTTTTGAATTTCTGACGAAAGCGATGCACCGAGATATTCACGATTCATCCGTGCAATATTCTCTACCGAGATCCCTTTAGGGCATTCCGCTTCGCAGTTATAAATATTACCGCAATTACCAAACCCTTCTTTATCCATCTGATCAACCATATTTAACACCCTTGTAATCCTTTCCGGGTCACCTTGTGGTAATAATGCCAACTGTGATACTTTAGCGCTTACAAACAACATGGCTGAACCATTGGGGCAAGCAGCCACGCAAGCACCACAACCAATACAAGCAGCAGAATCAAATGCTTCATCTGATTTTGCTCTATCAACAAGAATGCCATTCGCATCAGGTGCATTACCTGTATTTACAGATACAAAACCTCCAGCCTCAATAATTCTGTCAAAGGCTTTTCTGTCAACCATCAAATCTTTGATAACGGGGAAAGCCACTGAGCGCCAGGGTTCTACAACTATTGTGTCGCCATCCTTATAAGCACGCATGTGCAACTGACAAACGGTGTTCTTTTGCCAAGGCCCATGAGCGCGTCCATCTATATACATACTGCATGCGCCACAAATGCCTTCACGACAATCATGATCAAAAGCAACCGGGTCTTTTCCTTCCCGGATCAACCTTTCATTAAGCACATCAAACATTTCCAGAAATGACATTTCAGAAGAAATGTCTTTTACTTCAAAAGTTTCGAATTTTCCCTTAGAATCTGTATTCTTTTGTCGCCATACTTTTAAGGTGAGATTCATCGTGTAATGCTCCATATCCTGATTATTTAATTATTTTGTTATTTTATTAGTACGAGAAATCATTAAGAAGAAACCCAATTTAATTTGATTTACTTATAACTTCTCTGGCTGGGTTGCGCCAATTCAAACGTCAATTGTTCTTTATGCAACACTTCTCCTTCCTGAGTGTATTCCCATGCAGCTACGTAGCTAAATTCTTCGTCGATACGTAAGGCTTCTCCATCGGGTGTCTGGCTTTCTTCCCTAAAATGGCCACCACAGCTTTCTCTACGGTTCAACGCGTCCATACAAATCAATTCACCCAATTCCAAAAAGTCAGCAACTCTTCCTGCTTTATCCAATTCGGGGTTCATTTCGAAAATATCACCCGGTATTTTCACATTCGCCCAAAATTCTTTCCGTAGCGCTTTTATTTCTTCAATCGCTTCACGCAATCCTTTATCATTCCTGGCCATGCCACTTTTTTCCCACATAATATGGCCAAGTCTTTTATGGAAGCTATCTACAGAATCTGTTCCTTTTACATTCATCAATTTTTCAATTCTTTCCTTAACTGCTTTTTCAGCTTCTTCAAATGCAGGATGTGTAGTTGGAATAACCGGAGTCCTGATTTCGCCAGACATATAATTTGCCAGCGTATAAGGAATTACAAAATATCCATCGGCCAATCCCTGCATTAATGCAGAAGCCCCCAGCCTGTTGGCTCCATGGTCGCTAAAATTGGCTTCTCCCAGGCAATACAACCCTTGGACTGTTGTCATTAATTCATAATCCACCCACAATCCACCCATGGTATAGTGTACGGCCGGATAAATTCTCATCGGAACTTCATACGGATTTTCATTTGTGATCTTCTCATACATCGCAAACAAATTTCCATATTTTGCTTTGACAACTTCTTTCCCTAATTCATCAATTTCTGTTTCAGTAGCATCAGTTATCCCTCTTTTATGCGCTTCCGTTTTTCCGTAACGCCTGATGGCATCCGCAAAATCAAGATATACCGCCTTTTTAGTAGTGCCAACTCCATAACCTGCGTCGCATCTTTCTTTAGCTGCACGTGAGGTTACATCACGGGGACCTAGATTTCCAAATGCAGGATACCTTCTTTCCAGATAATAATCCCGTTCATCTTCAGGAATTTCATTCGGCCTTCTATTATCATCCTTCTTTTTTGGCACCCAAATTCTTCCATCGTTTCTGAGGCTCTCACTCATCAACGTAAGTTTACTTTGGTGGTCGCCTGTAACCGGAATGCAGGTAGGATGAATTTGAGTATAACAGGGATTGGCAAAATAAGCGCCTTTCTTATGTGATTTCCAGGCAGCAGTTACATTGCTTCCCATTGCATTGGTACTCAAATAAAAAACATTACCATAGCCGCCGGAGCAAATAAGTACTGCATGACCAAAATGACGCTCCAATTTTCCGGAAACTAAATTGCGTGCAATAATTCCTCTTGCTTTGCCATCTATCGTTACAATTTCATGCATTTCATGGCGGGTATACATCGTCACATTTCCCAAAGCAACCTGGCGCTCCAATGCCCCATACGCTCCCAGCAATAATTGCTGGCCTGTTTGGCCTGCGGCGTAAAAAGTACGTTGAACCTGCGTTCCGCCAAAAGACCGATTGGCAAGTACTCCGCCATATTCACGGGCAAAAGGAACACCTTGTGCCACGCACTGGTCAATAATATTGTTACTCACCTGTGCCAGCCGGTAAGTGTTGGCTTCGCGGGAACGAAAATCGCCTCCTTTCTCGGTTTCATAAAAAAGTCTATAAACAGAATCGCCATCATTCTGATAGTTTTTAGCAGCATTGATTCCACCCTGTGCCGCGATAGAATGTGCACGTCTTGGACTATCCTGAAAACAAAATGATTTCACTTTGTAACCAAGTTCGGCAAGGGTTGCAGCTGCTGAAGCTCCAGCGAGGCCGGTGCCAATTACGATAATTTCTAATTTCCTTTTATTAGCCGGACTAACCAGTTTAATATGGCTTTTATATTCGGTCCATTTTTGATCCATCGGACCTTCCGGAATTTTTGCGTCTAATACCATAGGTTTATTAAATATTTTGTTTCTTTTAAATTTTTGGTTTCCGATTCGTTAATCTCTTTTGACAACTACTGCGAACTATTGAAGCCATCCCACCATAAAAGCGATCGGCATAGAAGCAAACAACAGACAGATGACCACTGAATAAATCACTCCAACACCTTTAATAATGTATACCCATCTTCTATGATTGATGCCAAAAGTTTGGAAAGCGCTTTGAAATCCCTGGAGCAGATGAAACAATAGAGAAGCAAGACCAATCATGTACAACACAAACCAAACGGGGTTAGTGAAAACTTCCCGCATTTGATCATAAAGATTAATGACAGGTCCGTGGAAATATAATTCATGTTTTGTACTTCCCCAGAACTGGTATAAATGCATTACTAAAAACAAAAGTATAAACGTTCCGAACCAGCCCATATAACGACTGTACCATTTTATTTCGCGCGGATATTTTTGTTTAAAGTATTTCACCTTTCTTGCCGCTTTATTTTGTTTCCACAATAACAGCCCCTGGATTATATGCAAAATAAAAACAGTAAAAAGACCAATTTCAAGGAATCTCACAAAATAATTGTGCAACATAAAATAAGCCGCTTTGTTAAACGTTTCGCCGCCATCATTTGCAAAAATCAGGGCATTAATAGAGGCGTGCACAATCAAATAGGTGATTAGAAAAAAGCCCGTTAAGGCCATTAATATTTTTTTACCAATTGAAGAAGTGAATAACTGTTTCCAGGTCATAAGTGAGGGAGTTAATAAAATTTCAGATTAGCAAATGTACTACATGAACGCTGAATTTTTTGCTTGTAAATATTTAAAACGTTGTATAAATTGGTTTTTTCGACAATCTGGAATCGAAATAATTCTTCCTCAAAAAATTATTTTATTTTAGCATATTTCATTCGTCTCAGGATAATTAAAATACATTTTTATTGATCTAAATAACGGACGCAAATTTTTTGGGGAAAACGCAATTCTTCGTAAAATATTTCGATACAGAAACCTACGGATTCAGTTTTCTTAATAAAATATTATCTACCTGGTTAAAAAGCACGTCGGGTTTCATGGTACGCCAGGCAGGAAGTGTAAGCATTTCCACGTAATTATTCAAACGGGCTTTTATAAAATCATGTTGGGTTTGCGAAGGCATATTCAAAGAAACAATCCATCCATTTTTATCCTCCAGATCTTGATACCATTCTTCATAATAACAATCATCACTACTGTGAAAGTTGAGCACATTTTCAGTAATCAAAATAAATTTTCTGATGCCCTGAAGAATAAATTCATCAATCACATCGCGCTTCAGACGCATGACATCATTTTCAATCGCATCATTCCATTCTCCGATTAATTCGATAATCATATATTGTTCCTCATAGTCCGCCATCAACACTTTCAGATACAAAGTGACACTTCCAAAATCATCCCAAAAAGGATGAATATAATAATTGTAAATTGTATTTGAAAATTCAAAATGGTTATATTCCCGCCCATAAAAAGGGGAGTGCACATCTGCTTCGGATGTATATAAATATTGCCAGTTTTCATATGGTTCTATATCCTGCATTGCGCTACAAAAATATTATTTTAATGTCAAAATATTTGTCAAATACCATCAGGAAGATCCGTTAAATTTGTGGAAACTTTCTTGGATTTAAGAAATCCGTCAGATTACTTCGATCCGGCTCCTCCAAAGCAATCTAACGGATAGGCATAAACGAAAATATATCTGCAACATCCACCCAGTTTTTTGTTTAAATTCCGGGTGAGATTACCACTGGCAGTGAATAAACAATTAATTCTAATTCTTATTTTATCTTTCATTAGCCGGTAAAGAATAAAAATTTGCTTTCCTGAAATTAATCTGTTATTACCTTTATGGGATTCAAAAAAAGTTTTTATGCTAAAAGTTGGAATGTTTGGCGTGGGCCATTTAGGAAGATTTCATTTGATGAACTGGAAAGAAATTGAGAATGTAAAATTGATTGGATTCTACGATCCATCTGATGAAAATGCAATAGAAATAAAAAAAGAATTTGGGATAAAAAGATATAAAAACCCGGATCTGTTAATTGAAGCGTGCGATGCCGTTGACATTGTAGCTCCGACTACGGCTCATTTCGAACTGTGTAAAAAAGCCATCTTAAAAAGCAAACATGTTTTCGTAGAAAAGCCTTTATCCCACACCATGACAGAGGCGAAAGAGATTGTAAAACTTACAAAAGAAGCAAATATAAAACTACAGGTGGGCCATGTGGAGCGCTTCAATCCTGCGCTGCTGGCTGCAAAAGAACATGAATTGATCCCAATGTTTATTGAAGTGCACCGTTTGTCGCAATTTAACCCACGCGGAACGGATGTAAGTGTAATTCTTGATTTGATGATCCACGACATCGATATTATTCTTTCCCTGGTCAAAAGCGGAGTGAAAAATGTGTTTGCCAATGGTGTAAATGTTTTGAGTGATACGCCAGACATTGCCAACGTGAGAATCGAATTTGATAATGGTTGTGTGGCAAATCTAACTGCCTCCAGGATCAGCATGAAAAAAATGCGAAAGATGAGGTTGTTTCAAAAAGATTCCTATGTAGGAATAGATTTCCTGAATAAAAAAACCGAGATTATAAAATATAAAACACCGGATGATAAAGACGTCTTCACGTTTGACATTGATACCAATCACGGCATAAAAACAATTGCAATCGCATCGCCTGTAATCAAAGAAACCAATGCCATTAAGATGGAATTACAAAGTTTTATTGATGCGATTACAAACAATAAAACTACCGTCGTTAATGAGATTGATGGCTATCGGGCTATGGAAGTTGCCCATTTAATTTTGAGTAAGATAAACGCATCAGTTTCTTAAGAACAAAGATTTTGATAATATTGCAGAACAAAATTTAATTTAAAATTTACAAAAATTAAGAATGACAAAGATTAAAGTAGCCAATCCTGTGGTAGAAATTGACGGTGACGAGATGACGCGGGTAATCTGGAAATACATAAAAGATAAGTTGATCCTTCCTCATGTAGATATTGATATAAAATATTTTGACCTCAGCATTCAACACAGGGATGCAACCGATGATCAGATAACCATAAACGCAGCAAATGCGATCAAAAAATATGGTGTAGGGATTAAGTGTGCCACTATCACGCCGGATGAAGCAAGGGTAAAAGAATTTGGTTTAAAACACATGTGGAAAAGCCCGAACGGAACGATCCGCAATATACTGGATGGAACTGTTTTTCGTGAACCAATTGTTATGCAAAACGTTCCCCGTTTGGTTCCTAACTGGACCGCTCCAATCATTATCGGACGTCATGCGTATGGTGATCAATACCGCGCAACAGACGCAGTTATAAAAGGTAAAGGAAAATTAACGATGACTTTTACACCTGACAATGGAGTTCCACAAACATTTGAAGTACACAATTTTGAAGGAGATGGTGTCGCACTCTGCATGTATAATATAGATAAAAGCATTGAAGGTTTTGCAAGAAGTTGTTTCAATATGGCTTTGAATAAAAAGTGGCCATTGTATCTTTCTACAAAGAACACGATTTTAAAAAAATACGATGGCCGGTTCAAAGATATTTTCCAAAGTATTTTTGAAAATGAATTCAAACCACAATTTGAAGCAGCACAAATTACTTATGAACATCGGCTCATTGATGATATGGTTGCCAGCGCTCTAAAATGGCACGGAAATTTTATTTGGGCATGTAAGAATTATGATGGAGATGTACAAAGCGACACATTGGCCCAGGGTTTCGGTTCATTAGGATTGATGACGTCAGTTCTCATTACCCCTGATGGAAAAATTTTAGAAGCGGAAGCAGCTCATGGAACTGTGACCCGGCATTTCAGGGAACATGAAAAGGGAAATTCCACCTCAACTAACCCCATTGCTTCCATATTTGCCTGGACGCGCGGATTAGCCTTTAGAGGAAAACTAGATAATAATCCACAATTAATTCAGTTCGCAAAAGCACTTGAAGAAGTTTGTATCGAAACCGTAGAAAGTGGGAAAATGACTAAGGATCTCGCTGTATGTATCAATGGTAATAAGGTTTTACATGGGAAGGATTATTTATACACAGAAGAATTCCTTCAAGCCATTGATGATAATTTGATCAACAAATTGAAAAAATTCACACAATGACAAAAATTATTACCACGAAAAATGATTTTCGGAACAAAGTTTGAGGTGCAAAAACTTTCATAAATACCAGGAGTAATCAATGTTCCTTGTTTTTATAAATTGTTTGGGGGATAGAAATTTAAGAATCGTCAAAGTAGGAAAACGAATTATTCATGAAACCGGGATAAATCAATTCTAGTAAAAAACGGTCCTTCGCATGATTAGAAATGATAAATTAATTTAAAAAACCATTACCATTTAAATTCTGGTTTCAAATAATCCAGTTTAAATATTTAAGATGTCCAGAATCCTAGTTGTAGATGATGATGTAGATATTTTATCCGTTATGCAAATTTTACTTTCAATGAAAGGCTTTGATGTAGAAGTTACATCAAAAGGAGAAAATACTTTTCCAAAAATTGTATCATTTAAACCAGATCTTATTTTGTTGGATGTACTTATTTCAGGTTATGACGGAAGAGTAATTTGCAAACAATTAAAATCAGATGAAGCTACCAAACACATTCCGGTGATTATGTTTTCTGCCCATCCGGGAGCCGCTGCGAGCATTTCAGAATATGGCGCTGATGATTTTATTGCCAAGCCATTCGATGTTAATAATCTATTGAAAAAAGTGAATGCTCAGCTACAAACCGATTTGAATTAATCTCAACCCAGGAGCCAATTTCTATTATATTTCAGCTGTACTTTTCAGGCTAATCAGTAAACGAACAAATAATCTGAATTTCAATTTAGGCTGAAGGATATGTTTCAGTATGAATCACTTTATAAAATAAGGATTCATTTCAACCCCGGTAAAATAGTTTCCTTGTAGCTATTATCACAAATTGGTTCTAATAATTTTACCCTTAACTTTAATTTCATTTATCAATAATCAAATTCAATTATGAAAATTGCTTTTCATGGTGCAGCCCGCACGGTTACCGGTTCTAAACATCTCATCACTCTTGTAAATGGGAAAAAAATTTTGTTGGATTGTGGAATGTATCAGGGTATGGGAAAAGAGACTGACGAATTGAACCGGGACTTTGGTTTTAATCCTTCAGAGATTGATTACATGATTCTTTCCCACGCTCACATCGATCATTGCGGACTCATTCCGAAATTAATCAAAGATGGCTACAAAGGAAAAGTTTATGCAACGCCGGCAACAAAAGACCTTGCCGAAATCCTGATGGCTGATAGTGCCGGCATACAGGAAAATGATTTGAAATTCCTAAACAAAACCCGCGCTGCACAAGGAAAATCATACATTTCTCCATTGTATGTGATGGAAGATGCAACAGAAGCTGCAAAGCATTTTGTCACCATTGAATACGGAAAATGGTTTGTTATTGATGAGAACATACAATTCATGTATCTGGATGCGGGGCATATTATTGGCAGTGCGACCGTGCATCTAAAAATTACTGAAAATGGCAAACTTACCAGACTTACTTTTTCCGGTGATGTTGGAAGATACAGAGATATCATTTTGAAATCTCCGGAAGCTTTTCCCCAGGCAGATTACATTATTATGGAATCTACTTATGGAAATAAACTGCATGAAGAAATCACCGGCACCCCGGATAAATTACTTGAATGGATTACGAAAACATGTTTACAAAAAAAAGGAAAATTGATCATACCCGCATTTAGTGTGGGTCGTACCCAGGAGTTGCTCTATGCTTTGAACCAATTGGAAAATGAAAACAGGCTGCCAGATTTACCTTATTATGTGGATAGCCCTTTGAGTTTGGAAGCTACACAAATTATGGAGAGTTATCCGCAATATTTTAATAACCGGGTACAAAAATTATTAATGACTGACCATGCTCCATTCAATTTTAAAGGATTAAAATTCGTGAAATCAGTAGAAGAAAGTAAATCATTAAATTACCGTGCGGATCCACTTGTGATTATATCTGCAAGCGGAATGGCAGACGCTGGAAGAGTGAAACACCACATCAGTAATAATATTGAGAACAGCCGGAATTCCATTTTATTTAGTGGTTATTGTGAGCCAAATTCACTTGGAGGGAGATTGAAATTTCATCCGAAAGAAGTAGGAATCTTTGGGCAGCCGCATGAAGTTCATGCAGAAATTGGGGAAATAAAAAGCATGAGCGCACATGGCGATTATGAGGATTTATGTCAATGGCTCGCCTGCCAGAATCCAAAAGAAGTAAGAAAATTATTTTTAGTTCATGGCGATTACGATGTACAATTAGATTTTAAAAACCGGCTGATCGGTAAAGGATTTTTGGATGTTGAAATTCCTGTCAGGCATTCTGAAATTGGGCTGGGGTAATAAAAAAAGGCAACACTCACAAAGTGCAGCAATGAATCTCACGGTTAAGTATACACGAAAACCTTATTACACACTTTTACAGTAAAGCAAGAAAAATTGCAGATTTCTATTTTTTATCAAATCGATCTACCTTGAAAGCGCTGATGTCTATTAGTGTACTTCGCTTTTCAATGATATCACTCACAATCTGTCCGGATGCGGCACCTTCAGAAATTCCAAGCATCGCATTGCCCCCGGATATCAAAAGATTCTCAAAATCACCCGCTTTTCCAATGTAAGGCAATCCATCGGGTGAGACTGGACGAAGCCCTGTCCAGATTTTATCCTTCGGAGGAAAATCAATCTTCAGACCGGGATAAAATAATTTTACGGAGTCATATATTCCCTCCATCCTTTTTATCAAAACACGATCATTGATCCCACTGAATTCCATAGTGCCACCGATGCGAAGCCTGTTACCCCACGGTGTCACAGCGCAGCGGCCATCCACCAGGATCGCCGGATAATGAATATTCTTTTCCACATTTTCATAAGTATAGCTATACCCTTTCCCACCTTCGAGCAATAAATTGATACCGGCCATCTTCGCCAACCTGGGTAACCAACTTCCGCCGCTTAAAACAATTTCGTCCGCCGTAAAATTTCCTTTATCCGTATTGACTTCCACAATTTTATTTTGGTTTTTTTTCAGCCCGGTAACAGTTGTATGAAGTTTGAAAGTAACTCCATTTTCTTCCAGATAATTCTTCATGGCAACCATAAATTTTCCCGGATGAATGTGTGCATCATCTTTAAATAAAAGTGCTCCATAAACATCAAGCGCTACATCAGGTTCATACTTCTGCACTTCTTCACGATTCAATATTTCTATCTCAAGATTAAATTCCTTTGCATGGTCGACCAACTTCAATTCACTTTCGAAAGCCTTTTTAGTATGACACATCATCATACAGCCAATTTCTTCCATATCAAACACATCACCGATCTCATCTTTTATTTCATTCATCAGGCGACGGCTGAGATTCAATAGTCCGCTTAAGTGGGGCGCATTTTTTTCCACAGTTTCCTGGTTGCTGTTTCGATAAAATTTCAAGGCCCATTTAATAAAACTCAGATCAATTCTTGGTTTGATATAAAAAGGACTTGTGCTTTTAAGCATGTATTTTAATCCCTCTGAGATGATACCCGGTGAAGCCAGTGGCACAAAATGGCTTGGCGAAAGAAATCCCATATTGCCAAAAGAACAATTATTTGTTATATCTCCACTGTCAATAATAGTTACTTCGTAATCGCTTTTTTGTAAATAATAAGCAGCGCAAAGTCCGTTCATTCCGCCGCCGACAATAATGACCTTTTCCATTTTAGAATAATTTGACTCTTGTACAATAAGAGGCTTTCATAAAATATCTCCAATAAAAAATGGATTTCAGATTTGGAATCTTCACAAACCAGGTTTTCAGACGTTTAGATAACCACCTGGTTTCTTAACAAATCTTCAAATGTATCCCGTTTTCTAATTAAATAAGGTTTTCCATTTTTCATAAGCACTTCAGCAGGCTTCAGTCGCGAATTAAAATTGGACGACATTTCGAAACCATACGCTCCGGCATTATAGAATACCAGGTAATCACCTTCTTCAATTTTATTTATTTCTCTATCTTCTCCAAACGTATCAGTTTCACAAATATTACCCACAACCGTATAAATTTTCTTCGGACCTGTTGGGTTACTAATATTTTCAATCCGATGATAGGAATCATAAAACATGGGGCGAATCAAATGATTGAAGCCGCTGTTTACGCCAGCAAAATGAGTGGGAGAAGTATCTTTCAAAACATTTACTTGTGTAACAAAATATCCCGCTTCGCTAACTAAAAATTTTCCAGGTTCAAACCAGATTTGGATCGGCTTTGGATGTGCTTTACCTGCAAATGCTTGTTTAACCTTTTGTGCCAGCAAGTTGATATCAGTTTCAGTATCGCCCACTTTATATGGAACTTTAAATCCTCCACCCAGATCGATAAATTCAAGTTCCTTAAAATAAGGAATGACATCAAACAATTTTTCAATCCCTTTTACAAAAACATCTACATCTCCGATCTCGCTACCTGTATGAATATGCAAGCCCTGGATATACAAATCATTTTTTTGAACACAATCAATTACACGCTCAAACTGATCAACAGGAATTCCAAATTTGCTTTTATTATGGCCAGTTGAAATTTTAAGATTACCGCCAGCTAAGATATTTGGTCGCAAACGAATTCCTACAGGATAGGAAGATCCGAACTTTTTGCCGAATTTCTCCAGGTTGGAGAGACTGTCAATGTTTATATGAACACCCAAATTCTTAACTTCTTCGATTTCTTCAAACGCTATTCCGTTGGAAGTATATAAAACCTCATTCTTAGCGAAGCCGGCATGCAAGGCGAGTTTCACTTCATTTACTGAACTGCAGTCCACACTCGCGCCAAGTGATTTTATATATCGCAGCACGCTGATATTTGTCAATGCTTTTGAAGCATAAAAAAATTTCACATTTTGGTCTACGAAAGCATTTCTTAATTTCTGATATTGCTCTGCAATTTTTTCTGCATGATAAATATAAACAGGAGTTCCAAATTCATCAGCAACAGTAGCTAGTTGGTTATAAGATAAAATCTCAGACATTTATTTTTTATAGAAAACGTTATAATTCAAGTGAAAAAATATTTTGGATATGATTTATGAAAGTAAAAAAAAGAGAGAAATTGCATGCAAGTTTGGGATAATTTTTTCAAATCAATTATCTGTTTCTTTATTTTCCGATTTTACGGTCTCATTTTCGTCCATTCCAGTTTCTGTTTTTGTAACAATTTCGTTCTTGCTTTCTTCTATATTTTTTTCTCTTTCAATTATTGTTGCTTCAATTATTTCCCTATTCAAAATTTCCTTTATTTTCGGAAGATCATCAGCAGAATTAATTCCAAAATAATCCATGAAATTTTTTGAGGTCGCATAAATCAACGGTTTACCAATCGCATCTTCCCTTCTTCCCGAAATAACAATCAGTTCCTTTTCCAAAAGCTTTTGAACCGCATAATCACAGTTAACTCCACGAATCAATTCAATCTCAGATTTGGTCACAGGTTGTTTATATGCAATGATAGAAAGAGTTTCAATGGATGCTGAAGATAATTTTTTGAGAAATTTATCACCATTCAATTGTGCAATTGTTTTATGATATTTCTGTCGGGTAAGAAATTGCCAGCCACCGCCGCTTTGAACCAACCCAAAAGCATAAAATTCTGAATCATATTTTTCTGCGATTGCACCTACGGCCGCTTCAACCTGATCTTCTGTGGCGCGATCTTCGATAAATCCCATTGCATTGTTGAGCAGTTCAACAAGATCATTTACTGCCAATGGTTTGTCGCTGGCAAAAATCAACGCTTCAATATGTGGGATGATGACGCTTAATTCCATTGTCTAATTCATTGGCCAATCGTCAGATCAGCAAAAACATTATCCTTGCAAAGCTGCGGCGCCACTTACAATTTCAGTTAGTTCCGTTGTAATTGCTGCCTGTCTTGCACGGTTATAACTTATTTTAAGCGTTTTCAGAAGTTCGTTTGCATTTTCTGTAGCCTTATCCATTGCTGTCATCCGGGCACCGTGCTCACTTGCATGAGAATCAAGAATCGCTTTATATAATTGTGTATTTAATATCTTAGGCATCAATTCCTGTAACAACACTTCTTTGTCTGGT
>JBDTKF010000044.1:0-3422 GCA_039935455.1 Ginsengibacter sp. | reverse complement strand
TCTTTTGCAGAAAGTGGATGATTGTGAACTTGTAAAATATCGCGATAAGTAATGAGGCCTTTGAGAACGCCTTTTTTATTGACAACAGGTAATTTCTCAATTTTATATTTTCTCAAAATAGATTGTGCCTTTTTTAAATCAGTGCCTTCGGGAGCAGTGATCAGATTTTCACGCGTCATCAACTCGCTAACGGGCCGTTTCATATTATCTTCAAATCGTAGATCACGATTGGTTAAGATTCCTGCAAGTTTTCCGTGCTCGTCCACAATCGGAATACCGCCAATCTGATTCTCACTCATGAGTTTCAATGCGGCGCCAATCGTAGCATCCAGCTTCAAAGTGATTGGATCCAAAATGAGCCCGCTTTCGCTTCTCTTTACTTTTCTTACTTGTGCTGCCTGCTCTTCGATACTCATGTTCTTATGTAAAAATCCAAGGCCGCCTTCTCTTGCCAGGGCGATGGCCAGGTTGGCTTCAGTAACGGTATCCATTGCTGCGCTAAGCATCGGAATGTTCAATGTTATTTTTTTTGTCAGAAATGTGGTGGTATCTACATCGCGGGGTAAAACTTCGCTATATGCAGGAATCAAAAGAACATCATCGAAGGTTAATCCTTCACCAAATATTTTTTTTGAGGAATTGGAAGATTTATTTATTGTAGCCATGAGCAAAGATATGAAAACCGATAAAAAAGTAAAAGAAGAATCTTCAATATTTGTTGGTTTACTGGAAATATTTCTAGTTGATCTTATAAATTTTACCTGGAAGTGATGAAACAATTCCCTGCATTTCGAGCAGGAGTAAAGCCTGTGCGACCGCGCTACTGCTGAGTTTGCTTTTAAAATTCAATTCATCAATCTGGACCTGTTCCTGCAGTTGCAAAATTTCAACAACTACTTTTTCTTCTGTTGAAAGTTCAATAAATAATTCCCGTTGTTTTTTTTGAGTAGGTTTTTCAAAGTTCTTCCAACCCATATTTTCAAGAACATCACTGGCGCAGGTAATCAGTGTGGCTTTATTATTTTTGATTAAGAAATTACATCCCTGGCTTTTCAAATCTTCTGTTCTTCCGGGAAAAGCAAAAACATCTTTGTTATATCCATTTGCCAATTCTGCGGTGATCAGTGATCCACCCTTAACGCCTGATTCGATCACAATTATTGCATCGCTGATTCCGGCGACAATCCGATTCCTTCCGGGAAAATTTTGCTTATCCGGAATGGTGTTGCTTTTGTATTCTGTAAGCAAACCGCCACAGCTAAGCATTTGTTTTGCCAACGAAACATTTTGCGGGGGATAAACACGATCTAACCCATGTGCCAAAACGCCGATTGTTTTGATATTATTTTTTACAGAAGTTTTGTGAGCTATGCTGTCAATTCCGAAAGCGAGGCCACTTACTATTATCACATCTTCTGTTACCAGTTCTTCTATCAATTTCTCACAAATTTTCTTTCCGTAATCATTATTGTTTCGGGTACCAACAACAGCGATAACTCTGGAAGAATTCAAATCTGCGTTTCCTTTGTAATATAGTAACGACGGACTATCATAACAATTCAATAACCTTTGTGGATAATTTTTATGAGTAAGGAAAAGTGGAATTATTTTATATTTTTTGATGAATTCAATCTCTTCTTTTGCCCTGCTGAAATCTTTGAAATTCAAAATAGATTCTACTGCTCTCGAACCAATTCCTTCAATGTTAATGAGTTCTTTTTTGGGTGCCTGAAAAACGCTGGCTGCATCACCAAAATGGTTTATTAATGTTTTTGCTCTTACATCTCCAATGTTTGGAACCAGTGTGAGCGCAATTTGATAAAGCAGTTCTTTTTGCATACTAAGGTTTACTGCTGTAAAATAATAAAAATTTGTAAATGATTACGTCCCGAATCTCAACATTAGTTACAAAAGGATTTCAATTTTCAAGATTGATTTTCGATTCTGCACGTTTGTAAAAAAGGGTGTTGATGATAACAGTTTGTAATTTCAACTACAAAATGAACGAGGTTGATAGCGCAATTTTATAGCAGAATTTTTTTACGGATTTTATTTCTTTCGATAAAATATTAAGTAGAGCAATAATTTTTTTCATTCAATTATTCATTACTCACCACACTTAATTCTGTTCTCCGGTTCAATGCACGTCCCTCTTCCGTTTCATTGGGAGCAATCGGTTTTGCTTCACCCAGCCCTTCAAAAGACAACCGATCTTTGAACACTCCTTTGCCCAATAAATAATTTACAACAGCAACTGCACGCCCTTTGGAAAGTGTAAGATTGTCTGCTGATTTTCCTACATTATCTGTAAAGCCACTGATCCGTATTTTCAAATTTGGATTTTCATTCATCAACTTTACTACATTGTCCAATTCAGTAATTGAACCCGGTTTTAATTCAGTTTTTTTGGTGTCAAAAAAAACATTTTTCAAAATGATTTTAGCATTGGCTTCAATTGGCTCCAATGGAATATTAACATCATAAACTGAATCAGTAGAAGTAGAATCCATGTTGTAATTCTGCGAATAAAACAAGTAACCTTTTCGGTGAACATTAAACGCATAATCTTTGCCTACCGGAAGTGTAATTAAATAATTTCCGAGTTCGTCTGTTTGTAGTTTACTAACCGTCTGGCCGGAATTAATATCTGTCAACACAACCGTAGAAGGCAGGCCAGTCCCCGTATTTTTATCATACACTTTTCCTTTGGCCCATAATGTTTTCAACGGCCGCAGATCTTTACGCAGCAAGAAAGTATAAATATCCAGTCCTCCTTTTGTATCGTTTTTATCACTGGAATAATAAGCTGTTTTTCCATCAGCATCTACAATTAATGAACCCTCGTCGTCAATTGTATTAATCGGATAACCCAGGTTTTCGGCCTTGCTCCATTTTCCATCCATTAGTTTTTTTGTAACAAAAAGATCGGGCTTTTCACTATAACATGGAAGCCCGTTTGAGTTGAAATATAATGTCTGATTATCTGCATGAATAAAAGGAGTGCTTTCATCACCGGAAGTATTTATTTCAGGGCCGAGATTTTCGGGTACGCTCCAATTATTTTTTTCGTTTCTATGACTTACCCAAATATCTTTACCACCGTAACCTCCTGTTCTATTGCTGCTGAAATAGAGATCTCTTTTGTCGGGTGAAAGCGAAGGCGTTGATTCCCAAAATTCGGTATTCAGATTGCGACCCAGGTTCTGCGGTTCGCTCCATCCGTTTTTGGTGAGATAAGAAATATAAAGATCACAACTTCCCTCGCCTTCGGGAAAATTACATCCGGTAAAAACAAGCCAGTTTCCGTCCTGTGAAATATTTTGTGCGCCGACATTAAATTCAGGAGAATTGATTTTTCCATTTAGAGGAAATGCTTTTCCCCAAACTCCATTGTTACGGTCGCTTTCATAAAAACTTTCTTT
>JBDTKF010000043.1:0-8557 GCA_039935455.1 Ginsengibacter sp. | reverse complement strand
TTAACAAAATGTTTTTATTTTTAGTTTTTATTTACTAACAATTAAATTCTAAAAACATGGCAACTGCAAAAAAAGCCGCTCCTAAAAAAGCTGCTGCAAAAAAAGCCGCTCCTAAAAAGGCCGCTGCAAAAAAAGCCGCTCCTAAAAAAGCTGCTGCAAAAAAGGCCGCTCCTAAAAAGGCTGCTGCAAAAAAAGCTGCTCCTAAAAAAGTAGCTGCAAAAAAAGCCGCTCCAAGTAAGGTAGCTGCTAAGAAACCTGCTCCAAAGAAAAAGTAAATACTTTTCTTGCAGATAATTTTAAGTCCTGGAAAATTCGGGACTTTTTTTATTATACAAAGTCAGTAGACACAATGCAGGCGCTGGTTCTACGAAAATCCCCCGAAGTGCATTTGTTATTCATTTCTTTTGTAAGCCGATAACTGTATCACTTTAAATTTTGCAATAATCAGCAGCTTATCTTATTTATTTTCATGAGTCAAAAATCAACAAATCGTCGCAACAAAATCGAATGTTATACTCAACAGTTTATTCCCAATTAAATAAAATTCATGAAAAATAAATCGACTAACGGTAACGTATAAACGCTTTTAAAAAAAAGAATTGGCAGGAGCTGCCGTACGAAACTGTAAGAAAATAAAATTCATTTTTAATTCAACTCATAAAAAATTAAAAAAGATTTCATTTTCTAAAACATCAAAAATCCACTTTCGAATTTGTTAAATATAATTTGTAGAAAAAAAATTTGCCTTTACAAATAATATTCGTTCATGAATAAAAGCAGAAAATCGGGTTTATAAAAAAAAACTTTTTAGTCAATTTTTTTTTTCAAAATAAGTGAAAAAGATTCAGCTAATTTTTGATAAAGGCTTAGAAGAACTTCATGGAAATAAATTTGCAAGAATAAGAATCCCGATTATTTATTTGTTTACTAATTCAGATTGTATGGACATCAATAATAAATCCAATCAATCAACAAACCAGGAAGGATGCCGAGAAGAATAATAAGTGCGGCAGTAATTATTAACCAAAATTTGAATGAGGATGATACTTCGATTTCATCATTTACGCCTGGCACCGGTTCTTTAAAATAAATTGCCTGAATGACTCTGAAATAATAAACTGCTCCAATTGCCGCGCAAACAACACCAAGTACAACAAGCCAGAGTTGGTGACCATCTTTCACAGCCGCCATCAACACATAGAATTTTGCTGTAAAGCCTGCAGTAAGAGGAATGCCGGTTAATGACAAGAGAAAAATTACTGATACCAGCGCAAGCAATGGTTTTTTCCTACCAAGTCCATTAAATCCTTCTATAGAATAATCCGACATTTTGATAATTACAGCGAATATTCCAATTGTTGCAATGCTGTATGCAGCGGCATATAAAAGCAATCCTTCTTTCGCTGTATCGTTCAATGCAAAAAGTGCAAACATCATAAATCCAGCATGAGATATGCTGGAATAGGCAAGCATTCTTTTTACACTTTTCTGAAAGACAGCGGTAATGTTTCCAATTAGCAAAGTTGCCGCTGTTATCACTACAATCAGCATTTGCCATTGATGTTGCATAACGCCAAATGATGTTAGAAAAAGGCGAAAGAAAGCCACGAATGCGGCAACTTTTACAATTGTCATCATAAACGAAGTAACCACTGCCGGAGCTCCATCATACACATCAGGCGCCCAAAAATGAAAAGGTGCTACGGATGATTTAAAGGAAATTCCTACCAGGATCAAAACCAATCCTGCAGCAATTAAAACGGGAAGATTTCCCGTGCCTAAATTGATTGAATCTATGTAAAATGAACCGAGCGTGTTTCCTCCATAAACCAATGCTATTCCCATTAACAACAATCCTGTGGAAAATGCGCCCATCAGGAAATACTTCAATGCCGCTTCATTTCCCTTCAAATTGCGTTTATCGCTTCCCGTTAGTATGTACAAAGGAATAGACAGAATTTCTATTCCTAGAAAAAGCAAAAGCAAAGTATTAAAAGAAGATAAAACCGACAAACCACATAGTACAAAAAACATCAGAGAAAAGTATTCAGACACATGAAGCCCGATCTTTTCAAAATCTTTTCCATTTAAAAGAAAAAATAATAACGTGCAGATAAAAGCGATGGTATTGAAATGAAGACCGAAAGAATCGAATTTCAACATTCCTTTTGTATCAATATTGAAAAATGGATGACCTAAGAATTCAAGAATATTTGCAGCCAAAACAATGATGATACCAGCGATTGCCCAGTATTTTGGCGAGGTGTTCTTTTTGAAAAAAACTCCTCCAAACATCATTACTATTCCCCAAAGTGCCGTTAATATTATTGCGTTCATAATGTGATCCCAACACTCAAAGTGTTTATTTTATTTTTATTTAAAAAAATTTTAAAAATCAGGAAGGAATTGAACTCCTTCTTAATTATTATTCCTAATATTCTGCTCTAAATATTTCCATTGAAAATCAATTCTCTTCAACCTATTTTATAATTACCTTATCCAGAATACTTGAAACTGTTGATTGCGTCAAATGAATTACAGGCTCAGGATAAATTCCTAAAAATAAAATCGCCGCAACCAAAGCAAACAAAACAATTCCCTGGCCTGCGCTCATTCTCTTTGCCTGTTCTGCCAATGCATTTGCTTTTCCGTAAAGTGTTTTTTGCACCATTGTCAACATATATACAGCTGAAATAACAATTCCAAGACAGCCAAAAACACCAAACCAAATATTGAAATCAAACAGTCCATTCAACATCAAAAATTCACTCACGAAAGAATTGGAAAGAGGAAGCGCAATATTTGCAAATGCAATGATCACAAAAAATATAGCAAGTACAGGAGATTTCGTTGCAAGTCCACTGAGCTCTGAAATCTTTCTCACTCCAGTCTTATCTTCGATGATGTCCACAACAATCCATAATGCTAGAATATTAATACCATGATTCAGCATCTCAAGCATTACACCTTGTAGCCCAAGATTATTTACTGAAAAAACCGCCGCACTCATCAATCCCAAATGCGCAATAGATGACCACGCAACGAATCTTTTCAGATCATTTTGGTATAGAGCAATACAACTCGCATAAATCAATCCGACGATACCCAAAACCATAATCAAATGATCATACCTTCCAACAGCAGCCGGAAATATTGGAAGAATCCAGCGGATCATTCCAAACACACCCATTTTTACCATTAGCCCACTTAATACCATTACCGAAGGATAATTCGATTGTTCATAAACATCCGGCTGCCAGGTATGCAACGGGAAAATCGGAATTTTTACTGCAAACGCGATAAAGAACAGCCAAAACAACCAGCTTTGCTGGCTGGGCGTTAGAACCGCAGCATAGAAAGAGTTCAAAGAAAATGAATGTACAGAATCCGGAGATATGGAAGTTGTGTGGATATATACAAAAATGATTCCGACTAACATTAGCAAGGATCCTAAAAATGTATAAACAAAAAATTTAAAAGTTGCCTGAATCCTCTTTTCTCCACCCCATTGACTACATAAAAAATAAATAGGTACCAAAGCCAGTTCCCAAAAGAAATAAAATAATAAAGCATCGGTAGCAACAAACACTCCCATAATTCCAGCCTGAGTTAAAAGCATCAAGGCAAAAAAGGCATTCGAATTCTTATATTTGGATTTATAGGTTGCTGCAAAAATCAGCGGATATGAAAATGCAGTTAAAAACGTCAGCAAAAATCCCATTCCATCAAGACCCACAGAAAAGCTGGACCCTATATAAGGCATCCAAACATAAGAGACATTATTAAAATTGAAAAACTCAGGATGATGTGCTACATCTGTGTAACATAAACTGATAATGGAAACAACCAAAGTAGCAATGGAAGATAAAAGCGCAAACATTTTTACGCTTTTCGAATTCTTAATAAAAATAGCAATCAGCCCTGTAATAAAAGGAATCCAAATCAACAATTCAGGAAAAGTATAGTATGTGCCCAGCATTAATTTTATTTTGTAAACAATTGAATAATAAACAAGATCAATAATCCAACGACCATAAGTAAAAGATAGGAACCAACCTGGCCGCTTTGCAACAACCTTAATTGACGGCTTCCATAATTAACACTTTTCCCTACCCCATTGACAATTCCATCAATTCCTTTTTTATCAAAAACGTTATTTAAAAAAGCTCCCAAAGAATGCCATGGCTTTACAAAAAGCATTTCATAAGCTTCATCAATATAAAATTTATTTTTTATCGCTTTCACAAACCCGTTGTCAGCAGCTGTAGCGGGAGCATAATTTGTAAATTTCTGATACGCCCAATAAGAAGCAATGATCATTAAAAGAGATGAAACGATTATCAAGATCAGCTCCGTTTGATGGGGTACTGCTTGTTGATTCATGAATTGGGTTGAATGGGCAAAAACCGGAGATAAAAAATCATTGAATTTATTGGCATTAGTTGCAAACACTTCGGGAATTCCTATAAAACCACCGATGATAGAAAGAATTGCAAGAATCACCAGCGGAATGGTCATGGTAGCAGGACTTTCATGAACGTGATGTTCCTGTTCTGATGTTCCCCGGAATTTCCCTTTGAACGTCATCGATAGCGCACGAAACATATAAAATGCTGTGAGTAAAGCACCTCCAACACCCAAAACATACAATAAAGGGCTTTGAGCAAATGCCGCAGAAAGAATTTCATCTTTTGAGAAGAAGCCTGAGAAAGGCGGTATGCCGGCGATAGCAAGACAGGCGATAAAGAAAGTAATGTAGGTTACTTTCATTTTTTTGCCCAATCCACCCATCTTCGTCATATCCTGTTCGCCATTCATGGCATGAATTACAGAACCGGCAGCAAGAAATAAAAGCGCTTTAAAAAATGAATGTGTCATTACATGAAAAACAGCGGCCGAATAAGCACCAACTCCCAAGCCAAGAAACATATATCCCAACTGGCTCACCGTAGAATAAGCCAATACTTTTTTGATATCATTTTGTTTCAAAGCAATGATAGCGGAAATAATCGCAGTTATCAATCCAATACTGGCAACACCGGCTAAAGTTACGGGTGCAAGTGAATATAAAATATTGCTACGGGCAATCATGTATATTCCGGCCGTAACCATCGTAGCTGCATGTATCAAAGCAGAAACCGGTGTAGGACCGGCCATTGCATCAGGAAGCCAGGTATATAATGGAATCTGGGCGCTCTTGCTGGTTGCGCCAATAAATAACAACATCGTGATACCAATAATTACAGGCGAATTGATGTCAGTCAAAGAAGTGATGATCCCATTCTGTTCATTGAAAAGCTCATGAAAAGAAACTGTACCAAAAGATGAAATCATCCAGAAAATTGCTAACAAAAAGCCTACATCTCCAATTCGATTCATGATGAAGGCTTTTTTTCCTGCATCATTATTTTCATGATCCTTAAACCAGAATCCAATAAGCAAATAAGAACAAAGGCTAACACCTTCCCATCCTACGTACATGATAACAAAATTGCCACCGAGTACGAGTATAAGCATGGAGAAAACAAATAAATTCAGGAAAGAAAAATATCTCCCAAATCCTGATTGGGTTTCAGCTTTCATGTACGAAATTGAATACACGTGAATCAAAAATCCAACACCCGTAATAATCAAAAGGAATAAAGAAGTAAGCTGATCCACCTGAAATTCAAAAGGGATGATGAGTTTATCTACATGAATGAAATCGAAATAATGAACATTCTGCGTTACGAATCCCTCTTGTGAAACCTGTAAAAAAATCAATACGCTGATGCAAAATGAAATAAAAATAACTCCACTGCCTATAATACCTACAACGGTTTTAGACAAGGCGTTTCTGGCGAGTCCATTAATTAAACATCCAATCAAAGGAAGAAGAGGAACAAGATAAATAAGTTGAATTGCATCCATAAACCAAACTTCGGCAGCATTTAAAATTTTAAAATATTTTTCTCACTTTCATAAATATGAAAATGATTTAGTTTTTTAACCTGTTTAAAAAATTGATATCAATAGAACGTGTATTCCGGTATAACATTACAATGATAGCCAATCCCACACTCACTTCAGCAGCAGCCACGATCATGATGAAGAACACAAATATTTGTGCACTGGAAGCCATCGAATAACTGAAAGCATTTGCACCAGCCATGTGCATTTTTGAAAAAGCGACCAGTAACAAATTCACGGAGTTCAACATCAGTTCAATGCACATAAAAACGATAATTGAATTTCGACGTGTAAGTGCACCAATAATGCCTATGCAAAATAAAGCCAATGACAAAAAAATATACCATTTGATTTCCATAATTACAATTTTACATACAATCCTATTCCTGCAGTACTTGACGCAGGAGCTATTGAAAAAATATCTTTGATTTTTCTTACTGCAATCCCATTGAAAATATCCACAGCCTTATAAGAGGCGCCTTTTGTTAGAAATTTCACGATCAAACCCGAGCCAATCGCACTGATTCCTGAGTACAATGCTGCATTATAATCTTGTGATCTTACCGTCTTCTCTGTTCTTCTTACCAAACTGTAAACAGCTATGGCACCGCCTGTGTAAGCAGCCACCTTGTAAATGGTTCTTCCGGTTTTGAAAGTTTTAAAAAGTCTGTTGATGTCCTCATTTTGTTTCAAACCAAGAATTTCAGCAACTTTCGAAATTTTATCAACCGGAGTCCTTCCTAACGTGAATTGAGGAGCAAAGCCTTTTTGCACATGCATTACTTTACCTATCAAATCTTTCAGATCTAAATTGTTCAAATCTACCTGGGCAGAAGATGTTTCAGCAAACAATAATGCAGTTAATGCAAATAATAATATCGTTGGCATTCTCATATTTTGTTTCCTTTTACCGGATCTTTTTTACCAATTAATATAGCGCCAACCATCGCACTTAAAAATAAAATACCGCTTATTTCAAATGGAACCACATATTGATTGAATAAGGCTTTTCCAAGGCTTTCTGTAAGTCCGACGCTGGTTCCAGGTCTTATTATTGTATTAGTCACATCTGTATGAGAAAGCGCAGCCACAAAAACAATCATCAAGGTAAGGCCTGAAATTATGCCGGCTAACTTCATGTAAACATTTTTTACCTGCTCAGTTTCAGCATTCAAATTCATAAGCATGATAACAAAAAGAAATAAAACCATGATTGCGCCAGCATAAACAATAATATTCACGATTGCAAGAAACTGCGCATTCATTAATATGTAATGACCAGAAATTGCAAAGAACACAATGATGAGACACAATACGCTGTAAATTGGATTTTTACTGGCTACAACGCCGACTGCACCTGATAAAGCCAGCGCAGATAAGAACCAGAAGAGAATTTGTTGGATCGCCATTTCGATATTTCGTTTCTATTTTAGTTTGCTTTTCTAATTCTTACAATGGATATTGCATTTTGTAAAGAATAGAAATCTTAATTATTTCTTTGTTTACTGTCTTATTCTTTCGAAATATTAAATCATTAACTTTTTCAAAAAATACTCAGCTAATTTCATTGTATACTCCAAAAATCAACAGTCTTTTACAACATCAAGAACATTGATCAATGTTCATTTCCATGGCCCTGTGGATTAGCAATTCTGTTCCCTCTCGCTTTTGCAAAACCTTCGGGATCTGATTTGGGATCTGGAATTAATAAATCATTTTTCCCATAAATAAATCCTTTCCGTTGATAATTAGCGGGGGCAAAAGTTTCGGTTAAATAAACTGCATCTTTCGGGCAAGCTTCTTCACATAATCCACAAAAAATACACCGCAGCATATTAATTTCATATTTGGCAGCATACTTTTCTTCTCTATATAGATGTTCTTCTCCCGGTTTACGCTCTGCACATTCCATCGTTATTGCTTCAGCCGGGCAAGCCAGTGCGCACAACCCGCACGCAGTACAGTTTTCACGGCCTTCTTCATCACGATTTAAAACCTGAACACCACGAAACACCGGACTAAATGGTCTTGTCTGTTCTGGATAATTGATCGTCACTTTTTTCTTAAACATGTGCGTAATCGTAATCGCCATGCCTTTGAAAATCGCCGGTAAATAAATCCGTTCCCAAATGGACATCTTCCTTCTGTCAACCGGTTTCCCTCTATTTGTTAATGCTTCCATTTTCACTATTTTTATGCTGGCCTTCTACACTTCAATCGCTGCAAAAATATCGTTAAGTTTTAGAAATGCCAGTTATTTTGTTTTAATAAAATTAATGCGCCAGTTACCAACATATTGAATAATGACAAGGGCAATAATATTTTCCAGCCAAGATTCATCAGTTGGTCGTAACGGAATCTGGGAACTGTCCATCTCACCCACATAAACAGAAAAATGAAGAAGGATATCTTTGCAAAAAATACCGCAACCTCTATAATTGTTACCCAATTTTGTCCAATAGATTGAATGAGATTGGCGTCGTTTACAAAAGGAATATCATAGCCTCCGAAATATAAAGTAGCCATCACAGCACCACTCAAAAACATATTTACATATTCTGCAAACAAATAAAACCCAAGCTTCATGGATGAATATTCAGCATGATAT
>JBDTKF010000042.1:0-38737 GCA_039935455.1 Ginsengibacter sp. | reverse complement strand
GAATTATTGAAGCAATGGGAGAAGTTATAGATATTTCGACAGTTGAATCTAATCGCACTTTTCAGATTAGAAGCAAATTAGGTTCGCAATTAAAAATTGATGAAAGTGTGAATCATAATGGAATTTGCCTTACAGTTGAAAATATCAGAAACGATATTTACCAGGTAACTGCGATAAACGAGACACTGAAGAAAACAACGGCGGATAAATGGGGAAAAAGTAAATCAATAAACCTGGAGCGTGCCATGAAAATCAACGATCGTCTTGACGGGCATATCGTGCAGGGGCATGTTGATGGAACAGGCAATTGCGTTCTTATAAAAAACAAAAACGGAAGTACTGTATTCACTTTTGAGTTTGCTGAAAACTTTGCGCCACTGGTTATCGAAAAAGGTTCTATTTGTGTCAATGGCGTAAGTCTAACAGCTTTCGATGTTTCGAATAATCATTTTACGGTTGCCATAATTCCTTATACTTTCTCTCACACAAATTTTGTTTCTCTGAAAGAGAACGATCTTGTAAATCTAGAATTTGATATTTTAGGAAAATATGTACAACGAGCTTTGAATATTCAAAATGAAAAATAGACTTATAGTAAATGAACAAATAAATAGAATTATAATCCTCATTATTTGTTCATTTACTGAAAGAAAGATTTAAATTTTAGCGCACCAATTTTAATTCATCAATAATGTTTGATGCTCCGCCCATTTTATCAATACACCAAAGTACATAGCGGATATCCACACAGATCGTACGATTCAGATCTTTATCAAATTGTATTTTATGACTTAAAGCTTCGTAATTTCCATCAAATGCGAGTCCGATCAAATTTCCATAACCATCCATAACAGGCGATCCGGAATTTCCGCCGGTAATGTCATTTGTAGTAATGAAATTAATGATCAGATCATTCTGTTTTTTGTCCTTGTATTGGCCAAAATCTTTTTTCTTCAACAGCTCAATCTCTTTTGACGGAAGATCAAATTCATAGTCTCCTGCCACATATTTCTCCAGGATCCCTTTACTGGTAGTAAAATAATTGTAATGAACCGCATCGCGCGGGTTATAACTTTTTACATTTCCATAACTTACCCTCATACTAAAATTGGCATCAGGATACATTTTCTTTGCAGCCACCGGGTCCATTTGCATAATACCTTTTAAATATAGGCGGCCCAATTCGTTGTCTTTTGCTCTGAAGTCACTGTATAGCTTACTATATTTAAGCAGGTAATTATCAAGAAAAGCAGAAGCATATTCAAAAGCAGGATCGCTCTGTAATGTGGTAGCATCATGATTTTGCATAAAAGCTGCCCATTTTACAGAATCAAGAATCATGGTATTCGCAAATACGTAGTTTGCCCATTTTTTATAGGTTAGTTCATCATCCAATGATCCAAATTTTTCTTTCAAAGCATCATAAAAACCTATCGGGTGCTGAGATTTATCCACATCGTTATAGTACATCATGGCCGTTTTTGCCATGATAACTTTATCGCTCGGAATGTCTTCGTCAGCCAAAAATTTATTCCTGGCATTATCTGCTGCTTGCAGCGCATTATCAAGGTCGGCCCTGGTTTTTCCTTCACCGTTCAAAGCCCTATTAACCTGCATCAGCGAAGAAGCATAGGCAGCCAGTGGCGAGCCCAGGATTCCTTCAATAACATACACCCTCTCTTTTGCATAAGGCGTCCACGCTTCATAATTTTTCTTATAATCATCAATTATATTACTGTATTCCGGTTTATTTTTTGCCCACGAAACAAACTGACTTTCATTTTTACTTTTGTTTTCAAACACGTGATATTTTTCAAGTTGTTTAGTTTCTCCATCAAAAAATTTGTAATAGTTGGCGATCCCGGAATATCTATCTGAAAGTTTTAATTTGACAGCAGGGTCTTTAATCATCTCAGCAAGCATCGCTTTCAGTCTAACATCACGAAGATTCACCAGAGATGGGTTGTCAATCTCATTTTTTAATTTTATACCATAAGAAGTTTCATAACGATTCGTACCACCCGGATATCCATAGATCATTGCATAATCACCATCTTTATATCCTTTTAAAGAAACAGGTAAAAACCATTTTGGTTTCAATGGCACATTATCTGCACTATAGGTTGCGGGCTTCCCACTTTTAGAAGTGTACACCCTGAAAATAGAATAATCCCCTGTATGTCGCGGCCATTCCCAGTTATCTGTATCTCCTCCAAATTTTCCGATAGCTTCGGGTGGAGCACCAACAAGACGGATATCTTTATAGATTTTATACACATACATGAAATATTGATTCCCTTTAAACATGCTATAAACTTTTCCCGAAATACTGTTGGTAGTATCCAAAACTTTATCGGTGATTTGTCTATATATTTCCTGAAGCTTTTTATCCCGTTGTTCATAATTCAATCCTTCCAACTCTTTTTGTACCTCAGTTGTCACGTCCTCTATTCTTTCTAGAAAAGTTACGGTCAGATCGCTTTGTATTTCCTTATCCTTGCTGGATGCATAGAAACCGTCTTTTAAATAATTGTGTTCCAAAGTGCTGGAACCAGCAATAGCACCATAACCGCAATGATGATTTGTAAATATTAATCCCTGGTTACTCACGATTTCTCCCGTACAACCGCCCCCAAAAATGATCACCGCATCTTTAAGCGAAGAATGATTGACACTATACAATTGTGCTTTGGTCATTTTTAGCCCGTGCTTTACCATACTATCGTAAACCTGTTGTCCAAGCAACATTGGCAGCCACATCCCTTCGTCGGCGCTGGCTTTGAAAAGGGTAAAACACAAAATAATTACTGTAAATAGTTTCTTCATAAAACAAAATTTATAAGTGATATTTTCAAATGTATCTCAAAAATATGGTAAAAATCTTTCCTATTATCAGATTTGATTTGTAAAATGATTTTGGTTTATTTATTGCAGAATCCTGGTTGAATCTTAAAATATTTTTACACATCTGTACGAATGCCGCAAGCTTAATTGATTTTAAAATTTTATGTAAATTATTAGGGTAGACAGTCTTTTTTCTTTTAGGAAATTATCCATCTTTGTTTTAAATTGAGATCAGATAAAAATAAAAAAAATGGCTATAGAAAAGATTAATAAATTCGGGCTTAGCGAGGAAGCCACAGACTGGATTCTTCAAAACATTCAAATTTTTCCTGAAATAGAAGAAGTAATTATTTTCGGCTCTAGAGACTTAGATGCTAATAAACGTGGCTCTGATATTGATTTTGCCATAAAAGGCACTTTTTCAGAATCGGATTATCCTGAAAGATTAATACATCGGTTCAACGAAAAATTGCACCTGCCTTACTTTCATGCGGTGTATGATTATTCTAAAATTACCAATCCCGAATTAAGAACCCACATTGACCAGACAGGTAAAGTACTTTATACAAAAAAAGTGTAGCTCACAAAAATACAGAATAGAAAAGTGGTCCTTTTTTCAGATTTAATATCTGTTTGTTCACAAGATTGCCAGGGAATAGGAATTAAGATCGATTGATTGATTATTTCGTTTCTTATTAAAAAAAGTTCTTTAAAAAATTCGTCTTTTGATGTTTTGAAAATAAAGCTGATAGAGTTACTTTTGCACACCTTTGTCCCATAGTATAAAGGTAGTACAACAGATTTTGATTCTGTACGTCGAGGTTCGATTCCTCGTGGGACAACAAAAAGACAAATCAAATTATCGATTTGTCTTTTTTATTTCAAAAATATTTTTAAGCTAAAATTGCGCTCATTTCCGTAGGCGCCAATTGGGCATTTCTCATAGAAATTGCTCTAATCGCATTGTCACCAAAATCAACAAAAGCTTTTTTAGATATTTCGTCGTCGCCGATCATCACCGGAACTCCAATATCGCCGCCTTCACGAATAGATTGAACCAATGGAATTTCTCCCAGGAACGGAATATCAAATTCGCTGGCAAGCTTTTTTCCTCCTTCCTTTCCAAAAATATAATATTTATTATCCGGTAATTCTTTGGGAGTAAAAAAACTCATGTTCTCTACCAGTCCGATGATGGGCACTTTTAATCCTGGTTGACTAAACATGGTAATTCCTTTTTTGGCGTCTGCGAGCGCTACCAGTTGTGGAGTGGTAACAACGATTGCACCGGTGACGGGAACAGTTTGAACAATGGTCAGGTGAATGTCTCCGGTTCCAGGCGGCATATCAATTACCAAATAATCCAATTCACCCCAATCTACGTCGGAAACAAATTGCCGGATCGCGCTGCTAACCATTGGGCCTCGCCACACGACGGCTTGTTTTTCATCGACCAACAACCCAATACTCATCACTTTGATGCCATAGCGGTTTATCGGAACAATTTTCCCCTTTCCATTGACATCCCTCATCTGTGGTCTTTCTCCGCGAATTCCAAACATGATATGGATACTGGGGCCATAAATGTCTGCGTCCATTAATCCAACCCGCGCGCCACCTGAAGCAAGGGCAAGGGCAAGATTTGCTGCGACTGTGCTTTTCCCAACACCCCCTTTACCACTTACAACAGCCAGAATATTTTTGACATCTTTAAGGATATCTTTTTTATCGGTTCGTAAAGATGTGGTCTGGCTTGTAAAATTAATATTGATTTTCACTTCTTCACTAATCATCGCATGAATCGCTTTGAAACACCTTCCTTTTATGATATCTTTTAATGGGCATGCAGGCGTTGTAAGAACAACAGTAAATGATACTTCGTCGCCTTCAATTTTTATATCTTTCACCATGTTCAAAGTGACCAGATCTTTCTTGAAATCCGGTTCTTCAACAGTGCTCAACGCTTTAATAACATCATTCTCAGTCATGGTTCAATTTTTTGTTAAAAAGAAATACTGCCTGCAAATTTAAACCTTGATACGCTTACTTTGTTTACTCAAGCAGGAACTTTAGCAGGAATACCCGAACTTTACACTTTTAATCTATGAAAAGATCTATACCATATATTTTCTTTTTTTTATTAACTTTTACTGGAACCGTAAGCGCGCAATTTGAAACCTATAAAGATTCGGTAGTGCAATTGTATGGGGTAGTAATGTCGGCTGATAGTTTGCAGGGACTTCCTGCCGTTAGTATCATGGTGAAAGGACGTAACCAGGGAACGTTGTCCAACGATCAGGGCGTTTTTTCTATCGTTGTTTTGAAAGGAGATAAAATAGAATTTACAAGCGTGGGTTATAAACCAAAATTAGTAACCATTCCCAAAAATCTGGATGGAAATCAACAAAGTATAATTCAACTAATGATTCAGGATACAATTTACCTCGCTGCGACAATCATTAAAAAATACCCGACACGGGAAGAATTTGAACGTGATTTTGCGAATGTAAAAGTTCCGGATGACCAGCAGGAAATTGCCAGGCAAAATTTGTCTGAAGCCAATCGAAAAGCTTTGCTATCGGTTTATCCGACCAACGGTCGTGAAGCGACAAATTATTATTTCAAACAAAATCAAAGGAAATATTATTCAGCCGGACAACTTCCACCACAAAACATTTTTAATCCGCTCGCCTGGGCTGAATTTATCAAATCATGGAAGAGAGGAGATTTCAAAAATCAATAGCGTCAACCCGGACTTTTTTCCAAATACCTAAATAAGAATTCGCCGTATTTATTTGTTTACTGAAAAATTCAATCAGTGTCAGAGGCCGTTTTTTCGGTTACTTTTGTTTTTGTAAAAAGAAATTATGACGATAAAAAATATTTCGGTAATCGGTGCAGGAACTATGGGAAACGGCATTGCACACGTTTTTGCACAAAACAATTTTTCTGTGAGCCTGATTGATATTTCACAAGATCAATTGGACAAAGCGATCAGCGTTATCAAAAAGAATCTGGACAGGCAGGTTGCAAAAGGAATTATTTCTCCGGAAAATAAATTTGACACCATTCAAAACATTCATACTTCTACTTCTTTGAAAGATGGATTGAAACAAAGTGATCTGGTAGTGGAGGCAGCAACAGAAAATCTGGACCTGAAATTAAAAATCTTCAAAGAAATAGATCAATACGCTCCTCAAAATTGTATTTTGGCTTCAAACACTTCCTCTATTTCCATCACGAAAATGGCTTCTGTAACCAAAAGGCCTTCCCTGGTAATCGGAATGCATTTTATGAATCCGGTTCCGGTGATGAAATTGGTAGAAATTATCAACGGTTATTCTACAGACAAAAATGTTTCAAAAACTATTATTGAACTGTCAAAACAAATTGGAAAAATTCCTTGTGAAGTGAACGATTACCCGGGATTTATTGCAAACCGGATTTTGATGCCAATGATCAACGAAGCCATTTATACGCTATTTGAAAACGTCGCAGGAGTTGCAGAAATAGATACAATAATGAAACTTGGAATGGCGCATCCCATGGGGCCTTTGCAACTTGCAGATTTTATCGGCCTCGACGTTTGTCTGTCTATATTGAAAGTTTTGGATGATGGATTGGGCAATCCAAAATATGCACCATGTCCACTTCTAGTCAACATGGTAAATGCAAACTGCCTGGGAAAGAAAACGGGCGAAGGTTTCTATAAATATTCTGCGGATAATAAAGATTTGATGATTAGCAATCGTTTTGCAACCAATGATTTCTAAATCGCGGCAACTGATTACCCGAATAATCCTTTATTCAACAACTGCAATGTTTTTTCTTTATTATCATGGGAAACTAATATCGAAATATTGTGCTCACTTCCACCAAAACTTACCATTCGAACCGGAATATCTGTTAAACTATCAAAAACTTTTGCAAGAAGGTTTTCGGTTTTGGCAATATGATATCCAACAATAGAAACGATGGTTTGGTTGTGATCCACTTCTATGGTGCCAAACATCTCGAGCTCTTTGATTATTTTATCTAAAAAATTATCATTGTCAATAGTAAGAGAAACCGTCACTTCCGAAGTAGTTATCATGTCTATGGAAGTTTGATATTTTTCAAACACCTCAAAAATCTTTCTCAAAAAACCATATGCAAGTAACATCCGGCTGCTTTTAATTTTTATAGCCGTAATATAATCCTTTGCGGCAACAGCTTTCACGCCTTCAGAATCCGAACGTCTTTCTATTAGAGTTCCATGCGCTTCGGGATCCATCGTGTTCAATAATCTTACCGGGAAATTATAATATTGTGCCGGCCAGATACTCGCCGGATGTAAAATTTTTGCTCCGAAATACGCAAGCTCCGCGGCTTCATCAAAACACAAATGTTTGATTGGCTTTGTGTTTTCCACCATCCGTGGATCGTTGTTATGCATGCCGTCGATATCAGTCCAAATCTCACAAACAGACGCATGTACAGCCGCAGCAATCAAAGAGGCACTGTAATCACTTCCTCCACGTTTCAAATTATCCACTTCGCCTTTTGCATTTCTGCAAATATATCCCTGGGTAACAAAAACATTGGCTTCCGGATTAGCTTCTAACAAACCGGTAAGTTTAATCTTAATATTTTCGACCTGCGGTTCTCCAAAAGTATCGATGCTCATAAAGTCAAGCGCAGCAAGCCATACATGAGGAATATTTTGTTCATGCAAATAAATACTAAACAATTTTGTGCTTAATAATTCACCTTGTGCAAGGATGTCTTTATTTAAAGCTTCACTGTACGAAATTTTTAAAATAATATTTAGAAATTCGAAATGTTCAGCAAGAACTTCTTTAGCTTTCTGAAAATCTTCTTTATTTTTTACCAAATTCTTGATAAAACTTTGGTAGTGATTTTCCAATAAATCGATCCGTTGCTTTGCTTCCTCACGATCACCTTTTGAAAGAGAATTACTTATTTCGGTAAGTGCATTTGTAGTGCCGCTTAACGCACTCAATACAATTATTTTTGGCTCTTTTTCCCTGGTAATCAATTCGCTGATTTTTGCCATTCTCTCAGGCTTTCCAACACTGGTACCTCCAAACTTCATTATTTTCATAGACAGTAACCTTTTCAGGATTTCTTTATTATTTAGTAACAAAAAAGCCAGCAAAATTATCCGATGTAAAAAAACTTTCCAAAAGAATAATTGAATTAAATTTTTTTATCTTACTATAGAAGAAAAGTACCAAAGAGATTTTTAATTTTTAATTTTTGCTTTTAGAATTTAGATTTGCCGAATTGGTTATTGGTTCCAATTCAATAAGAGCAGGATTTCCAATGAACGAATAAAAGAATAAAAAGAAAAAATGGGAAGAATATTTGAAGTAAGAAAAGCAACCATGTTTGCGCGTTGGGATAAAATGGCCAAACAATTTACAAGGCTCGGTAAAGAAATTGATATAGCTGTAAAACAAGGAGGACCAGAACCTGAAAATAATGCTTCTCTTCGCCGTTGTATCATCAATGCCAAAGCAGTAAACATGCCAAAAGACCGTGTGGAAGCTGCGATTAAGCGTGCGATGGGAAAAGATAAAACCGATTATCACGAAGAGGTTTACGAAGGATATGCACCACATGGAATCGCTTTATTAGTTGAAACGGCAACGGATAATCCTACCAGAACAGTAGCCAATGTGAGGATGCATTTTAATAAAAACAATGGTTCGTTGGGCACGAGCGGAAGTGTTTCTTTTATGTTTAATCACCTGGGAGAATTTAAAATAAAAAATGAAAATCTTGATATAGAAGCACTCGAATTTGAACTGATCGATTTCGGTCTCGAAGAAATTGGCGAAGACAGCGAAGGAAATATTATCATCCGAACTCCTTTCAATGAGTTTGGTAATATGAGTAAAGCTTTAGAAGAAAAAAACATTAATGTGATAACTGCAGAACTAACCCGGATTCCAACAACAACTGTCGAACTTTCTGAAGACGATGCCAACGAAGTTTTGAAGCTTGTAGATAATCTTGAGCAGGATGAAGACGTGCAAAAAGTATATCATAATCTGAAATAAAGTCTGCAAAAAGCAAAATAAGTTTTGCAAGAATTTCTTCGTTTACTATCACTATCTGCTTTTTAATTCTACCAAATTCCTGTTAATTAAGGAATAACGATTCATATCTTATATGAAATAAATCTTTCTTTGTGTCAAATTCTTATTGAATTGATTTGACATACAACTACGTTGCTGACATTTCTATCTTAAGAATAAATTTATCTTATGCGACAGAAATTTCATCTTTTTACAGCGATCACTTTTCTTATATTCTGTGGCTTTTGTTTCCCAAAAGTATCCGCACAATCAAAAACAGATTACGACACACGATGGGTAAAAATAGAACAGCTCGAAAAAAAAGGATTGACGATTTCTGCCTTATCAGAAGTAGAAAAAATTTATACATTATCAAAAAAAGACAAAAACGAGCCCCAGATTATTAAATCTTTATTATTTAAAATAAATCTTCGGCAAAATATTGAAGAAGACGCCTCCATAAAAAGTATTGATTCACTCGAAGTTGAAATTACTTCTTCAAAAGAACCCTCAAAATCAATTCTACAAAGCATTACAGCACAACTTTATTGGAATTATCTTCAACAAAACCGCTACAAACTTTACCAGAGAACCAATACAATCAACTTCAATAAAAAAGATTTGGCGACCTGGACGTCGGATGATTTCAATAAAAGGATTTCCGAATTATTTCTGGCTTCTCTGAAGGATGAAAAGCTTTTGCGACAAACAAAACTGGAACCATACGATGCGATCATTTCAAATGGAAACGTTCGTCATTTGCGGCCAACGCTTTATGATTTATTGGCCCACCGTGCACTTGATTATTTTAAAACTGATGAAAGAGATATTACCCGTCCGGCTTATGCTTTTGAAATAAAGGACGGAATTGCTTTTGCTCCCGCAAAAGAATTTATACATACAACATTTATTTCAAAAGATACCGCATCTCTCCATCAAAAAGCATTGCTAATTTTTCAAAAGTTATTATCATTTCATGAAGAAGATAGTAGTGCAGATCCCTTGATAGACGTAGATATTGAGCGCATTGATTTTATAAATCAATATGGTGTGATGCAAAATAAAGATTCGTTGTACATCAGCGCTCTGGCTCATCTCAACGAATCATTTTCAGGTAATCCGTCATCAGCCCAGGCAAAGTTTTTAATTGCACAATTGATTTACAACAAAGCAATCGAAGCAAAAAGAAATAAAGAGTCTTCGAATTACACAATCGTAAAAGCAAAGGAAATAGTGGATGAAATTTTACAGAAATTTCCCAAAAGTGAAGGAGGCATCAATGCAAAAAATCTTTTAAAAACAATTCTGCATACGAGTATAAATCTTACTACTGAAAAAATAAATGTTCCGTCACAACCATTCAGGACTTTAGTAAGTTATCAAAATCTCGACACAGTTTATTTCCGGATTATTGCATTAACACCAGAATTAAAAATTAGTCTGCAAAAAGAATATAATAATGATAAACTGTTTCGAAAGTTAATTTCGCTGAAAACTGTACGTTCGTGGCCACAGAATTTGCCAAAAAAAGAAGATTATTTTCTTCATTCTGTCGAAGTGAAAATTGACGCATTGCCAGTCGGCGAATATGCTTTGATCGGAAGTGCTGATAAAAATTTTAGTCTCGTTAAAAATCCTCTTGCTGCGCAATACTTTTATGTTTCCAACATCAGTTTTATTAATTCCGGGCAACAATATTTTGTACTGGACCGTACGACCGGACAACCTTTGAGCGGTGCAAAAGTGCAAACCTGGAACCAGCAATATGATTATAATAGCAAAGATTATTCATTCGTAAAAAAAGGAATTTATAACACAGACAAGAACGGATACTTTCGATTGACTTTATCAAAAAATCAAAATGATAACCGAAATGTAAGGCTCGAAATTTCTACAAAAAGTGATTATTTATTTTTGGAGGATTATCAATATATTTATTATAACAATTATCCGGATACCGATGAAAAGACATTTGTGGATCAGAAAAGATCAGACGCTGAAAATGCAAAAATATTTGTCTTCACCGACAGAAGTATCTATCGTCCCGGACAGGTAGTTTATTTTAAAGGCATCGCAATTACTAAAGATTTCAAAACACAAAAATCAATTCTTCTTCAATCCAAAGACTCACTGGGGCTTATTTTATTTGATGTTAATAATCAAAAGATAGATTCAATAAAACTACTATTAAACAATTACGGTTCCTTCAATGGAAAGTTTACTATTCCTGAAAATAAACTAAGTGGTGAGTTTAGAATCGAAGTAGCAGATTATAAAAATTCGTCCGTCTCATTTTCCGTTGAAGAATATAAACGCCCGAAGTTTTATACCGAACTAAATAAACCAGCGGTTGGTTTTCGTGTAGGCGATACTGTTAGTATCAGTGGTTTTGCAAAAGCATATGCGGGAAATAATATTGATGGAGCAAAAGTTTCTTACAGAGTCACCAGAGTCGCCCGATTTCTTTATCCATGGATGTTTTGGAGAAAAGGATTTCCGCAATCACGGCCACTTGAAATTACACACGGGGAAGTAACAACGGATATGGATGGAAAATTTATCCTCCGGTTTCGGGCAATTCCAGATCTTGCCATAGATTCAAATACAGATCCGGTTTTTGATTACAAGATAGAAGCGGATGTAACTGATATAAATGGTGAAACAAGAACTACAAACATCACCATTCCTATTGGATATAAGTCGTTGGATCTGCAAATAGTTTTGCCACAGGAAGCGGTGATTAAAAACAACGACAGTCTTTTAAATATTTCAATAAGCAGCAAAAACTTAAGCGGAGAATTGGAAAAAGTAAAAGCACAGGTAAAGATTTTCAGTTTGCAACAGCCTGAAAGGCTTATCAGGCAAAGATTATGGGATGAACCGGATCAATTTATTTTTAATAAGAATGAGTTCATCAACTATTTTCCACATGATGAATACAAAGATGAAACAAAGAAAGAATCATGGACAAAAGAGAATTTAATTTTTGAAAAAAGTGATTCAACAAACACTCCCAATTTTATACCATCAAGCAAACATTTATCATTTTTATCAGGTTGGTATGTTATAGAAGCAACAGCAAAGGATAAGGATGGCCAGGAAGTAAAGGATGTAAAATATTTTAGGGTTTATGATAATCAATCGAACAAACTTTCTACCAGTGAGTATTTCTGGAACTATCCGGAAAAGAAAAATGCAGCGCCGGGAGAAACCGTAAAAATAATAACAGAAAGTGCAGCAAAAGATGTGTTTCTTATCCAGGAAATAAATAAATCGAAGACAAGCGATGACGCACAAAGGGCAACCAATACAAACTTCAATTTTTCTTTAATAAACAACCATAAAAATATTTCAAGTTTCAAAATTTCAGAAACGGATCGTGGTGGGTTTGGAGTAAATGAATTCTTTGTAAAGGACAATCGCTTTCATGCAGTCTCAAATACCATTGATGTCCCTTGGAGTAACAAAGAACTGAATATTTCTTTTGACACCTACCGCGATAAAACATTGCCTGGAAGCATTGAAAAATGGAAAGTAAAAATTTCAGGAAATAAAGGAGAAAAAGTGGCTGCAGAAATGTTGGCTTCTATGTACGATGCGTCTTTAGATCAGTTCAGGCCTCATTCCTGGAGCAATTTAAAAAGCATCTGGCCAAAATATTCGGGGTATAATACCTGGCAGGGGAGACAAAACTTTACGACGGTAATTTCGTTTGAAAAAAACAGGAGTGAAAAATTTATTCCTGTAAAAGAAAAGATATATGATGCCTTAAATTATCTTCCTAACACGAACCGTCCTGAGGATTTGATTAGGCTTGGCTATGATAGTTATAGAAAGCCGGCAAATTCTTTGATCGTGGAGAAACGATTAAGTGCCGAACAGGTAGTGGTCACTGAATCACAGAATGAAACCATAGATTCCGGCAGAGACACAGAACAAAATAATCCTTTCGAAAAAATTGATCAATCTCAAATTCAAATCCGTAAAAATTTTAACGAAACCGCTTTCTTCTTTCCCGAATTAAGAACAGATAAAGACGGGAACGTTGAATTTAGTTTTACAATGCCAGATGCGCTTACACAATGGAAATTGATGGCATTGGCACATACAATAGATCTATCGAGTGGCTATTCAGAAAAAACCATTGTTACTCAAAAGGATTTAATGGTCCAGCCAAATGCTCCACGTTTTTTTCGTGAGGGAGATAAAATTCAGTTCAGTGCGAAAGTTGTAAACCTCAGTAACAAAGAAATAAGCGGTAGTGCAGAGTTACACTTATTAAATGCATCCACGATGAATCCGGTAGATGGATGGTTTAGCCATGCAAACCCTTTGAAAGCCTTTACAGTAGCAGCAGGCGCAAGCGTGCTTGTAACTTTTCAAATTGAAATACCAGACAATTTTAATACTGCTGTAATTTACAAAATCATTGCTAAAGCAGGCAACATAAGTGATGGTGAAGAAGCTGCTATTCCGGTTGTGACAAACAGAATGCTGGTAACAGAAACAATGCCTTTAACGATTCGGGGCGAAGGAAGTAAAGATTTTAATTTTCAAAAGTTACTGAATTCAGGAACTGCTAAAACACTTACCAATTATGGGCTAACGGTAGAATATACCTCCAATCCTGCTTGGTTTGCTGTACAGGCTTTACCCTATCTGGTGGAATTTCCCAATGAAAGCACAGAACAGACTTTCAATCGTTTTTATGGAAATGCTTTGGCTTCAAAAATTGTCAATTCTTCTCCGAAATTAAAAGTGGTTTTAGAAAAATGGAAGGAAACAGATACCTCAGCATTCATGAGTAATCTTCAAAAAAATGAAGAGTTGAAATCAGTTTTGCTGGAAGAAACACCCTGGGTCTTACAGTCGCAAAACGAATTGCAGCAGAAGAAAAATATTGCACTGCTTTTTGATCTGGTAAAAATGAATGTACAGTTGCAATCTTCAATTGACAAACTCAAAGAAATGCAATCACCAAATGGTGGATTTGTATGGTTCAAGGGCGGCCCTGATAATCGCTATATGACTCAATATATTGTTACCGGGTTGGGCCATTTAAAGAAATTAAATGCGTTGCCAGTAAACCAACAAATATCTTCAAAAGCGATTCTTGATCTGGCCGTCCCCTATCTTGATAAACTGCTGCAAAAAGATTATGAAAACTTATTAAAATCTAAAGCAGATATAAAGAAAGAGAATCTTTCAAACATAGTTATTCAATATTTATACATGCGCAGCTTCTTTCCTGACTATCCGATTGCGAAAGAAGCACAAACGGCATTTAGCTATTATCAGGATCAGGCAAAAAAATATTGGCTGAAGCAAAGTAAATACATGCAGGGAATGATTGCTTTATCACTAAACAGAAATTCCGATCATGCATCCGCAAAAGCAATCATAAATTCTTTAAAGGAGAATTCAATCAATAACGAACAGCTCGGGATGTATTGGAAAGAATGGGATCGGAAAGGTTATTGGTGGTACCAGGCTCCGATAGAATCACAATCATTAATGATCGAAGCATTCTCAGAAATTGGAAAGGATCAGAAATCGGTTGATGATTTGAAAACATGGCTGTTGAAAAATAAACAAACAAACAATTGGAAAACTACAAAAGCCACAGCCGACGCATGTTATGCCATGTTATTACAAGGAAATGATTGGCTAGCTGAAGAAAAAAATATCACAATCAAATTAGGTACTGTAACCTTCAATAGTAAAAACGAAATACAGGAATCAGGAACGGGATATTTCAAAAGAAAAATTGATGGTGATAAGGTAAAGCCCGAAATGGGAAATATAAACCTGACCGTTTCTTCTTCAATAAACAAATCGACTACTAAGCCAATAAACAACAGTCCCTCCTGGGGTTCTGTCTATTGGCAATACTTTGAAAATTTAGACGAAATAACTTTTTCAGAAACACCTTTGAAACTTTCAAAAAAGATATTTATTGAAAAGAATTCTGACAAAGGTCCCATTTTGATTCCCGTAAATAACGGTGACAAATTACACATCGGTGATAAAATAAAAGTGCGCATCGTACTGCGCGTTGACCGTGACATGGAATATGTGCACATGAAAGATATGCGTGCCTCCTGCATGGAGCCAGCCAATGTGATCAGTCATTATAAATACCAGGATGGACTTGGGTATTATGAAACCACAAAGGATGTGAGCACCCATTTCTTTTTTGGTTATTTAAACAAAGGCACTTACGTTTTTGAATACCCAATGTTCGTCACACACGCAGGAAATTTTAGTAATGGAATCACAACGATTCAAAGTATGTATGCTCCTGAGTTTACAGCTCACAGCGAGGGTGTTAGAGTGAATGTGGAATAAAAATAGAAATCTGAATTATTATTGCAGATCATTTGAAATTCCGTTATCAACAGAAAAGTGTTTATATTTTAGCCGTTGTAAAAAATCATGTAACAGGCATCAATCTTGTATAGTAAGATCGAACAGTAGTTCAAAAAAAATCGATATGAAACTTTCAAAAATTATCACTTTATTTCTCGCAATTATTTTTATGTCTTTTACTTTTTCAATTGTAAAAAGCCAGGGAAAAGAACAGGACAAAATTGAAGCAAGTACGAAAGTCTTAAAAGATTTTAGTCAGATGAAAGGAAGCATACCGCAGGAGCTTCTAAAAGTGACTGAGGGAATTATAATTGTTCCAAAACTAATTAATGCAGGTTTCGTCATTGGTGGAAAAAGAGGAAAAGGAATTGCCATGGTAAAACTGGAAGATGGAACCTGGAGCAATCCGGTTTTTGTAACTATAACCGGTGGCAGTGTTGGTTTTCAGGCCGGAGTTCAATCTGTCGATTTGGTTTTAATTTTTAAAGATCAGGAAACTTTACAAAATATTGGCAAAGGGAGTTTCACTCTTGGTGGCGATATTTCGGTAGCTGCCGGACCTGTTGGAAGAAGTTCTTCAGCAAGCACGGATTACAAACTAGAGGCAGAAGTTTATTCTTACTCGAGAAGTAAAGGTTTGTTCGCCGGAATTAGTTTAGGTGGTTCTGCAATTTCTATTGATCAAAAAGCAAATGAAGATTTCTATGGGAATGATGAGAGTTCAGATATTCGATTTGCAGAGTCGGAAAGCACTTCAGATTACGTACAGGAACTGAAGAAAGTTTTAGAAGGAATTTCCGAATAGGAACTGAGGCTATTTGTTTGTTTACTGCAAATTGAAGCTTGTGGAATAGTTTCTGTACTATTTATTATCAGGTCTGATTTTTGGAAGAGAGATTTTCTTAAAATATTTTTCAAAATAAATCCAGCAAAGAATTGAAAAGAGTACGCCGATGAAACTACCCACTGATACGTCTGCTATAAAATGCTGGCCCAAATAAATTCGGCTGTAACCAACCAACGCGCCAATAGCGAGAAAAAGAATCGAATAGTTTTTATTCTTTATTGCAAAGCTTAAAATGGCTACCAGAGCAAACGCAGAAGCAGTATGTCCGGAGGGAAAAGAATGAAAATTATGTAAGGTAACATCTTCAATGAAATGAGGATAACTGGTTTTTGCAAGAAACAGCGCGGGCCGTGCTTCCGAAATAAACGATTTGAAAACTTGTGTGATAATCCCTGATATTGCGAAGCTGCTGAATATCATCAAACTCAAAAATTTTTTATTGAAAAAGAATAAAATAACCGACAACAGGATGGAAAAGATTCCATCGCCAATTAAAGTTACTCCTATAAAAAAAACGTTCAAGAATTTGGAATGATAGGGATTTAATATAGTAAACCCTTCAGCTTTTGAAAAAAAAATCCAGAAAAAAGCAGCAATCAAAAGGAGAAAGCAATAGCCGATAAAAAAAGATCGATTCTCCTTAAAGACGGATTTAAATGTCATTGTTGTTTTCATTCAGAGTTTCAAAAATAGCATAAGTAAAATCAATTTCATTTTGAAAAGTAAGATCCAATTTATCAAAGAAAATTTTTCTCATGTTAAGAAATCATTATCAACTGCAAAAGATACCTTTTAAATGAAAGAGAATTCTATTTTTGTACAAATACAATTATGAGCAATTCTATTTTAAAGTTTTTCCTTCCGAAGGATAAAGTTTTTTTTCAACTTTTTGAAAGTGTTTCTGAGACCGTCGTTCAAATGGCTGAGAAATTGAAAGAAGAAGTTCATGAGACTGATTTCGATAAGAGAGAAATAATAATCAAGCAAATTGAAGACTTTGAGCATATAAACGACGACAACACCCATAAAATTTTCACAGAATTAGGCCGTAATTTTATCACTCCTTTTGATCGTGAAGACATCCATTATCTTGCTACTGCATTGGATGACATCTGCGACTACATTTATTCTGCGGCAAAAAAAATTAATTTTTATAAAGTCAATCCTGACGATGCAACTTTCCATAAAATGGCAGATCTGATTTTAAGCAGCTGTAGTGAAGTCCGTAAAGCCGTGATTGAATTGAGAGACATGAAAAATTTGAGGAAAATCACCGATGCAATGGTTGCCATAAATAGTATCGAAAACCAGGCAGATGATGTATTTGATTACAGCATTGAACAACTTTTTGAGCACGAACCTGACGCAAAAGAAGTGATTAAAAAAAGAGAGATCTACCAGGTATTGGAAATTGTAACTGATAAGTGTGAAGACGCGGCTAATGTTATCGAGTCTATCATTATAAAGTATGCTTAAAGTCCGATTCTACTTACTCAAAAACCAATTTCTTAAAAATTAAAAATGTTTGTATTTCTAGTTACAATTGTTGTTCTTGCTCTCATATTTGATTATATAAATGGATTTCATGACGCCGCAAATTCAATAGCAACCATTGTTTCCACAAAAGTGCTTACTCCGTTTCAGGCGGTTTTATGGGCAGCGTCTTTCAATTTCATTGCTTTCTTTATTTTCAGAGAACACAAAGTTGCTGGTACAATTGCCAACATCATGTCTGAAAATATTATCAATTTCAAAACCATCATCGCTGCCACGATAGCGGCAATTACCTGGAATCTTTTTACCTGGTATTATGGCATTCCCTCCAGTTCCTCACATACATTGATCGGAGGCCTCGCCGGTGCTGCAATTGCGGCCGGAGGATTGGCCGGCGTAAATACACATCCCGTTTACATTGCTCTTATTTTTATGGTGCTTGCGCCGATTATTGGATTGCTATTAGGATTTGTCATAACGGTCATAACGGTAAACATTGCAAAAAAATCGCGACCGGCAAAAGCGGAAAAATGGTTTCGGCATCTTCAGCTTCTTTCATCAGCTTGTCTAAGTCTTGCTCATGGTGGTGGCGATTCTCAAAAAACCATGGGGCTGATTTTGACAGCAATTTGGTTTTATGAAAAAAGTATTCATGGAACCACAATTTCAATAGAAGAGATGCAGATGCCTGAATGGCTGCCACTTTCCTGTTATACGGCTATTGCACTCGGAACAATGTCGGGTGGATGGCGAATCGTAAAAACAATGGGAACAAAAATCACAAAGGTTAATCCACTCGAAGGTTTTTGCGCAGAATCATCAGGAGCCGTCACCATTTTTCTTACAATCTTTTTCGGAATTCCGGTTAGTACTACGCATACACTCACCGGAGCTATCGTTGGTGTGGGTGCTACCAAGCGTTTATCTGCGGTGCGTTGGGGGGTTACTGTGAATTTGCTCTGGGCCTGGGTTCTGACGGTTCCGGTAAGTGCGATCATTGCTGCTTTTGTATATTACATTGTTCATTTTATAACTTGAAATAATTAAAGCACTGCTACTCTTTTCTGATCAATTTTCTCTTACTTTGCACCATGAACAAAATACTAGTGACAGGCGGTTGCGGCTACATTGGCGCACACACAATTGTTGATTTGATTGAGAATGGATTTTCTCCGATTTCAATCGATAATAACTCAAGATCAACAACCACTTTGTTAAATGGAATTAAAGAAATTACGGGCATTTCAGTAAAAAATTATAAAGTAGATCTTACCAACTTTGATGAAACTTATGCAGTTTTTCAGGAAAATACGGATATTAAAGGAATCATTCACTTCGCTGCTTTTAAATCGGTTGGTGAATCGGTGAACAAACCTTTAATGTATTTCAGAAACAATTTGTTTTCACTCATCAATGTTTTGAAATGTGCAAAAGAATTTAAGGTTCCTCACTTTATTTTTTCATCATCATGCACCGTTTATGGAAGTCCTGATAAAATTCCGGTGACCGAAGAATCTCCTATAAAACCCGCAGAATCATCCTATGGAACTACCAAACAAATGGGCGAAGAAATTGTCTCAGCTTCTACTAAATCCTGTGCACTTCAGAGTATTTTGTTAAGATACTTCAATCCGGTAGGAGCTCATCCTTCCGGGCTGATCGGAGAATTGCCCGTCGGAAAACCGGAAAACCTGGTCCCGGCTATTACACAAACTGCTGTTGGAAAAATTAAAGAGATGGTTGTTTATGGAGATGACTATAATACCAGGGACGGTTCCTGTATCAGGGACTACGTGCATGTTTGCGATATTGCTCATGCCCATACGTTGGCTTTGCAACATCTGATCCAAAATAAAAATGCAACACAATGTGAAGTGTTTAATTTGGGCACCGGAAATGGCGTTTCCGTGTTAGAAGCAATCCATGCTTTTGAAAAAGTAAGCGGTGTGAAACTAAATTATCGAATAGGAGCCCGTCGTCCCGGCGATATTGTAGCGATCTATGCAAACAATTCTTTGGCAAAAGAAAAACTAAATTGGGATCCAAATTATTCATTGGATGAAATGATGAAAACTGCATGGGATTGGCAGACAAAATTAGAAGCCGACGAGGCATTGCATAATAATGTGAATTCTCAAATGAATTGATTTCATATCATCAGTAAACGAACAAATAATCAATATTTATTCTGGTCATTCACTGAAATTCTGCGTCTTTTGATCTTTACAAAAATGATGAAGCAGCTTATCTGGAAAACATTTCAAAAATTTTTGGAAAGAAAATAATAGAGCCGATTATAAAAGAAATAATTGCGGAAAGTAAAACGGCCGATGCAGACATGTCTTTTACTTTTTTTATAGTTAGATTGAAATCAGGACAAACCAGATCACATAACTTTTCTATCGCAGAATTGATAATCTCAAGACTTAAGACAGCTGCAATACAAATCAAAATAATGATCCATTCCATCGCTGTTATTGAAAAGAATAATCCTGCAATGATAACGAGAGAAGCAAGTACGGTTTGAATTTTGAAATTCTTTTCGTGTAACAAGCAATCTTTCAAACCATCAAAAGCACAGGCAAAAGATTTAATAACTCTCATGATTTTATTTTTGGTGAATTTTTGAATGAGATATTATAATTCTGCAATTACTTTTTTTATAGAATTGCATGCCTTCACAATTTCATTTTCAGAAATAATTAATGGCGGAACAATCCGTAAACATTCGGGTGCAAACAAAAACCAATCAGAAAATACACCCTCTCTCAAAAGCAGATCAATCACTTTTTTATTTTGATCGAAATTCTCAAATTCAAGTGCCAACATCAAGCCTCTGCTTCTGATACTTTTTATTTTTTGATGTTGAAGATTATTAAGAAATAACTTTTCTTTTTCAAACACGTTATCAACGATTCTTTCGTCTAATAAAACCTGCATTGCTGCATTTCCCGCTGCACAGCAAACCGGATGTCCACCAAAAGTATTAATGTGACCAAGAACAGGATTGTTCGTAAAAGAGTCCATAATTTTTTTGTCGGAAATAAACGCTCCTAACGGCATTCCTCCGCCGAGCGCTTTCCCTAATAATAAGATATCGGGAATCAAATCAAATTGTTCAAAAGCCCACAATGTACCATTCCGTCCAAAGCCGCATTGAATCTCATCGAGAACTAATAAAGCTCCTGTTTCTGTGCATTTTTTTCTCAAGGCCATCAACCATTTTTTATCCGGAACAATCACACCAGCTTCTGCCTGAATGGTTTCCGAAATTACTCCGGCTGTGTCAGAAGTTATCAATTCAAGATCTTGAAAAGAATTATAATTCAAATGTAAAATATCGGGTAATAAAGGACGAAATGCATTTCGCCAGTATTCATCTCCAAGAATACTCAAAGAACCTTGCGTGCTGCCGTGATACGATTTTTTGAATGCTGCAATTTGAGTTCTACCCGTAAAACGTTTAGAAAGTTTCATTGCACCTTCAGTTGCTTCAGTGCCCGATGTTGTAAAAAAAACAGAATTTAAAGAGGTAGGCAAATTATCTGTCAGCAATTTTGCGTATGCAGTTTGAGGTGATAAAATAAGTTCTCCATTCACCATAACGTGCATAAAATTTTCCGCCTGCTCCTTTATCGCGTTAATTACTTTTTTGTTTCCATGGCCGATATTGCAAACGCTAACGCCGCCAATTAGGTCAATGTATTCTTTTCCATCGATGCCATAAAGTTTGCTGCCTTTCGCTCTTATAATTTCCAGAGCCAGCGGATCCGGAGAGGTTTGTCCAATGTGACTTAAAAATATCTGGCGGTTAGTCATTACTTGTTATAATTTATCTTCCCATTCAAAATCTTTCTCAACATAAATCCGGAAGTATATCTCGTCAGTGTTATCCTGAAAGATGAAAAGAAGTTGACTTAAATTATTCGAAAAAAAAATAAAAAAACAGATCCAAATCTTGTAGTGTTCTTCTTTTTGCATTAACGGATTTAGCGTATCTTTTTATTTTTACTTCTGTTCCAGAACTCTCTTATACAAAGCTTCATATTGTGGAACTATATTGTGAATATCAAATTTGACCGCTTGTGCGAACGCATTTTTTTTCATTTTTGCAAAAGCCTTCTCATCGGACAAGATCTTTATGATGTTATTGCTCATTTCTTCTACGTCGCCCACGTTGCTAAGAAATCCTGTAACACCTTCTATATTTATTTCGGGTAACCCGCCAACATTGGTTGAAATAACAGGAACCGCTGCTGCCATAGCTTCCAGACCCACAAGTCCAAAACTTTCGTATTCGCTAGGTAAAAGGAATAAGTCTGAAATCGCAAGAATTTCTTCCATTTCATCCTGTCTCCCAAGAAATCGGATATCGGTACGTGCACAGGTTTTACGACAAAGATCTTCGATAAATGAACGCTCGGGACCATCTCCCACAAATAACAATTTGGATGGAATTGCCTTATTCACTTTTTCAAAAACATACACCACATCCTGCACTCTTTTTATTTTCCTAAAATTGGATGCATGAAGCAAGATCTTTTCATTATTTGGTGCGATCAACTGCTTGAAAGGTGTGACCGGTTTTTTATTGAAACGTTTTACATCGACAAAATTATAGATTACATCAATCTCCTTTTCCATCTTAAAATTGTTGTAAGTCTGATCGCGTAGATTTTTCGAAACAGCAGTGATCGCAGCACTTTCATTCATCGAAAAAGTAACTACCGGTGAATAGGTTTTATCTCTTCCAACCAATGTAATATCAGTTCCATGAAGTGTTGTAATCACCGGAATATTGATGCCGTCTTTCAGGAGTATCTGCCGCGCCATGTACGCTGCCGAAGCATGCGGGATTGCATAATGCACGTGCAATAAATCAATTTTTTGGTTTATGATTACATCTACCATTGTACTCGCCAAAGCCGTCTCATAAGGCGGATAATCGAACAATGGATAAGTTGGAACACTCACTTCATGGTAAAATATATTCGTATGAAATCCTCCAAGTCTCACCGGCTGCTGGTATGAAATAAAATGGATGTTATGCCCTTTTTCTGCCAAAGCTTTTCCTAGTTCTGTTGCTAAAACACCGCTTCCCCCAAAAGTGGGATAACAAACAATTCCTATATTCATGTATTATTTCTTTTAAATTACCACAAAAAAATCTACGCAATTTACAACTTCTTTCAACCCCCATTTTTCTCCATATACTAATACAATATTTTTCACAGGAATGTTTATGTTTGTGAAAATAATTTTATACAATTAATCCCATTTTTTTACAAGCGGCATTTTATTTGAGCTGTTAAATTTTTGGTTTTAGAAACATTTCTAAAAAATGGGAAAAGTCGGTTTGAACCACAGATTATAAATAAAACCAAAAGGACTTAAAATTTCAAAAAATCAAAAATGAAATGGAACATTTACTAACCACTGATAGCATTATCAGTTTTTTTGTTCTGGTAATTCTTGAAATAATTTTGGGCGTTGATAATGTGATTTTTGTCAGCATCATTATCAATCGATTGCCAAAAGAAAAGCATAAAAAAGCGAGACTCGCCTGGGTAATATTTGGATCCATTGTAAGAAGCATTCTATTGCTTGGATTAGGATGGCTTCTGGCTCAGAAAGGAAAAGCTGTTTTTACCTTTTTTGAAAAGGGGTTCGACCTGGCGAGCATTGTTATGTTGGCCGGCGGGGCATTTCTTATTTATAAATCGGTGCATGAAATTCATCAAAAATTAGAAGGTGAAGATCCGGATACATTAAAACCAAAGACTAAACCACTCAGTTTTTCGCAGGCAATTTTTCAGATTATTTTGATAGACATGGTATTTTCTTTTGACAGCGTTATTACCGCAGGTGGCACTGCAAAACATGTAGAGATAATGATCGCTGCTGTGGTCATCGCCATGATAATCATGTTCACCTTTAGCCCATATATTGCTGCATTCATCCAAAAACATCCAACATTTAAAATGCTTGCTCTTTCGTTCCTGGTTATGATTGGATTGAGCCTGATAATCGAAGGTTGGGCTTCTGAAAAAGCTGAAGAACTTCATCTGAAAAATTACATTTATTTTGGAATGGCGTTTTCATTTATTGTCGAAGTATTGAATATGCTGATGATAAAAAAACAGAACAACAAAGTGGTTCGTTTAGATGAACCCGAATATCTGCGGGATGAAATCAATAAAGGAGATCAGGCAAAATAAGTTTAAAGCGATAAAATTCGTTTTACAATCATAGGCCCCTCATAAATAAAGCCGGTCCAAACCTGTATAAGACTTGCTCCATTTTCAAATCTGTTCTTCGCATCTTCCGCTGAAAATATTCCACCACTACTGATTATCGGAATTACTCCTTTTGTTCTTTCGAAAATGTGATTTGTTATTCTGGTTGATCCCTCCCTCAGAGGCTTTCCGCTCAACCCTCCGGCAGCAATCTGTTCAACTGTTTTTTTGGATGTGATCAGGTTGTTTCGGCTGATAGTCGTGTTTGCTGCTACAAGTCCGTCTAACTTAATTTCCATTGCCAGATCGATAATATCATCAAGATCATTCTGATTCAGATCTGGAGATATTTTCAAAAGCAAGGGCTTTTGATTCTCTTTTGTTTTATTAATTTGTTGCAGGTGTGTGAGAATTTTTTTCAGTGCATCTTTTTGTTGCAAATCTCTTAGCCCAGGCGTATTTGGAGAACTTACATTCACAACAAAATAGTCAACCACATCATGTAATTCATTGAAGCAGATTTCGTAATCCTTCCAGGCATTTTCATTAGGCGTCAACTTATTTTTACCGATGTTACCACCGATAATTAACGTTTCATTCTTCAGTCTATACTTTCTAATTCGCTCTGCTGCTGCTTTTACGCCATCATTATTAAAGCCCATCCTATTGATCAGCGCTTTATCTTTTGGCAATCGAAACAACCTGGGTTTAATGTTTCCATGCTGGGGCAATGGAGTTACGGTTCCGATTTCTATAAAACCAAAACCCAATGTTTCCAGTTCATCTAAATATTTGGCATTTTTATCAAACCCGGCGGCAAGGCCAACAGGATTTGAAAAAGTTATTCCAAAAACATTTTTTGAAAGGTTGGCATCGCCGGGAGTCAGTCGTTTTTTTACATATTTCCTGATGAAAGAAAATTTGAAAAAGAAAGAAAGTACATTCATTGAAAAATAATGAACCTTTTCGGCATCAAACCAAAATAATATGTTACGAAGCAATGAATACATTTTCGGCCGCGAAGGTAAGGATTGAATTATCGGGATTGAAAAACGAAGGTAATTTTTTCAAAATTTAGCTAAGTGAGGAATAAAAGTTCCAGTTACTTTTCATGAAAAAGTAGAATTGTATGAAGTGAATTCATCCATTAAGTGCATTATCATTGCCCCGTCATCAGCAGAACATGGGTTTGGGCCTTCATCCAGGAAAAAATTTACTACTTTTTGAATCAATGGTTGTTGAACATGTTGAAGTGGTTCGAATAAAATCTCTTCAGTGATTTTGGTTCTAATGACCTCTATCTTTTTATGTTCAAATATGGGAAAACGCATTTTCCCATCCGAACCTTGAATTTCACAAAGATCTTTCTCATTTCCTTCCGCAACATTAAAACACCACAAACCATTGAAAACTACGCCGGACTTAAACAAAATATCCCCTGAAACAAGATCATCTGCATCATACAAATGGGACTGATTAATGGAAAAACCATTTGCTTTTTCTACTTCTCCAAAAAGCCAATACATCAAATCAATCTGATGAGGTGCTATATCATGAAACAAGCCACCACCAGAGATTGCAGGATTTATACGCCAGGCAACTTTAGGAATTTTGAATGCTTCCCTGTCAAGTTGTTTTTTATAAAACTCCAATCTTGCAAACCGGACATCGCCAATAGCTTTTTCTTTTATCAACCGCTTCACTTCATTAAAAAGCGGTTGGCCACGCCGGTAGTGAGCCACTGATACTTTGATATTTTTCTCTTTTGCCTTATTAGCAATGCGGTTCGCCGAAGCAAAATCTAATGCCATTGGTTTTTCAATATAAACTGGTTTTCCTGCATTGATGGCTGCTATGGCATACCCTTCATGAAAAGCTGGCGGAGTCGCAATATAAATTGCATTTACTTCATCATCATTGATCAACTTATTTGCATCATCATACCATTTTGGCACCTCATGCCTGGCGGCATAATCCGCTGCTTTTTTAATATCTCTCCGCATGACAGCCACCAACGAAGAGTTATTTATTTTATTGAAAGCAGGGCCGCTTTTAACTTCTGTAACATCGCCGCAGCCAATAATCCCCCAACGAATAGTTCGCATTTCATTTTATTTTTTTGATACGAATCGGGTGAATTTGCACCAAAGCATATTATCATCTACTAGAAAATCTTCCAAACGAATTGCAACAGATTCAGTAAATAAACAAATAAGACAGATTTTCATTTTCTATTTTTGAATATTGCTAAATAGAAAAAACAAGATTGCATTTATTGATGCAAAATAAACTCAATCTCGTTCAATTCATCGGGACTGAAAGCAGTATTTTTTATCGCTTCAATTCCATCTTTTATCTGTGAAGCTTTACTTGCTCCCAAAATTACTGAAGTAATTCGTTTATCTTTCAAAACCCAGGCAAGTGCCATTTGGGCCAAAGATTGATTTCTTCTTTGAGCCATTTCATTCAATTCTTTCATTTTTTTTATTACTGCTTCTGTCACCTGAGAACCTGTCAGCGCGCCATTTTCAAGATGTCGGCCAACTCTTGAATCTTGTGGAATTCCATTTAAGTATTTATTGGTTAATAATCCCTGAGCCAATGAGGAAAAAGTAATGCAGCCTACTTTTTCTTCTTCCAGAACATCTAATAATCCATCTTCAACCCATCGGTCGAGCATAGAATATCTCGGCTGGCAAATCAGACAAGGTGTACCCAATTGCTTCAACATATTGATCGCTCTCTTTGCATCTGCAGGCCTGTAATTAGAGATACCAATATACAATGCTTTTCCCTGTCTCACAATCAAATCAAGAGCTGCCATCGTTTCTTCCAGTGGCGTTTCTGGATCGGGACGATGATGATAAAAAATATCCACATATTCAATCTTCATCCTTTTCAAACTCTGATCGAGACTTGCAACTAAATATTTTTTGGAACCAAAATCCCCGTAGGGTCCCTCCCACATTTTGTAACCTGCCTTGGACGAAATAATTAATTCGTCGCGGTAGGATTTGAAATCTTTTGTAAAGATATTCCCGAAAGTTTCTTCAGCACCGCCCGGTGGAGGTCCATAATTGTTGGCCAAATCAAAATGAGTGATACCGTTATCAAACGCAGTATGCATCACATTCCTGCAGTTTTCGAAGTCATCAATTTTCCCAAAATTATGCCATAGTCCTAGAGAAATTAATGGAAGTTTGATGCCACTATTACCACATCTGCGATATTCCATATGATCATATCTCGCCTTATCCGGAATGTAATTCATCTATCAAATTTTATTTTCAGGTTTTTTATAAACAGGAATAACAAAATTAACAAACTGTGCCAAGGCAGCAATGTATAAAAGAGAATTTTTTTGAATGAAACTAACGGTTACAACTGGAGTTTTATCTCTTCATTATTTTTATCAAAAAAATGAAATTCAGTAAGATAATAACTGGTGTTGGACCGAACTTTAATTTTTTGTTTAAACTTTAAGCTCCACTTTCTCCTCTTGGAAACGAGGCCTTTTGTGAGATAAGCATAAACGATTGGATGTACTTCAATGGCTAAGCCTGTGTGCTTTTGCATGATCAGGTAGCTAAGATTTTTTTCGATCTCATCTTCAAGTACTAAAGTAGAGGACACTTTGCCAGTGCCACCGCAGCTTGGACATAGTTCCAGTGTATTAATATTTGTTTCAGGTTTCATACGCTGACGCGTAATCTGCATCAGCCCGAACTTGGTTAATGCCAACACGGCGTGCTTTGCACGATCCTTGCGCATAAGCAACTCCATGTGTTCTGCCAGCTTTTTCTTGTGCTCCGGCAATTTCATATCGATAAAATCGACGACAATTATTCCACCAATGTCTCTCAGTCTTAATTGCCTCGAAATTTCAGCAGCGGCTTCCAGGTTTGTTTCATACGCATTTTCTTCCTGGTTATTTCCCACACTTTTGTAACCACTGTTCACATCAATTACATGCAAAGCCTCTGTATGTTCCAGAATCAAATATGCGCCGCTCGGTAAATTGACTGTCTTCCCGAATGAAGCTTTCACCTGCCTTGTAACTCCAAAGGAATCAAAAATTGGCGAACCATTACTATAATATGAAAGGATATCCGTTTTTTCAGGAGCTATTCGCTGAAGATAGGTTTTGGTATCGTTGTAAATATTTTTATCATTTACCACAATTTTATTAAAATCTTCAGTGAGTAAATCGCGAAGGATACTATTTGTTTTCCCTTCTTCGCTAAGGATTTTTGTTGGAGGAACGGCGCCTTTTAAATTTTGTTGAATATTCTTCCATGTGTTAATCAGTCCTAACAAATCTTCATGAAGTTCGTTGGTATGTTTCCCTTCTGCTGCTGTTCGCACAATCACTCCAAAGTTTTTCGGTTTGATGGCTTCAATTATTTTATGAAGTCTTTTCCTTTCCTCTGATGAATGAATTTTTCTTGAAACGGCAATAATGTCGTTGAAGGGAGTAAGTACTACAAATCTTCCAGGCAAAGAAAGTTCACAACTTAATCTTGGACCTTTGGCAGCAATCGGCTCTTTTAAAATTTGAACCAAAATGCTGGGCTTACCACTCAGGACTTCTGCGATCTTTCCGGTTTTTACTATTTCAGGCTCTACTACAAAAGATCCGAAATCAATTCCGGATGCAGAAGTATCATTGACGGATTGTTTGGTGAATTTTAAGATGGAACGGATGTAAGGGCTCAAATCAGAGTAATGTAAAAAAGCATCTTTTTCAAACCCTACATCAATGAATGCAGCGTTCAATCCAGGAATCAGCTTTTTTACCTTGCCTAAGTACAAATCGCCCACACCAAAGCTGGAATTTGCATTTTCATTGTGCATTTCTACCAGCTTTTTATCCTCAAGTAAGGCTATTTCCACTGCCTGCGGGGCAGCATTTATAATAAGTTCCTTATTCAACTAAAATCTTTTAATGAATTCCTTCAACAAACTGAGAGGAAAAGAATAACACCGGAAAACCAGTGTATGGAAACGAAAGTAAGTAGTAACTATCCCTTCTTATGACGATTCTTTCTTAAACGCTTTTTCCGCTTGTGAGTAGCGATTTTATGACGTTTTCTTTTTTTACCGCAAGGCATAAATGTTTTTTTATAATTTTATAATAAAAGACAAATTAAAAATAGTATCTCATTTGCCAAATTCGCACTTCTAAGAACAATTACTGGTTTCCGTTCAGAGCTTTTATTCGTGCATCAATTTCTTTACTAAAATCAGGGTTATTTACCAGATGCTTGCTTTGCTGATACCACTTTATCGCGTTTTTCTTATCACCTACAGCAGAATAAGCATCAGCAAGCCAGGAAACAGCTTCAAGATTATGTGGATCAAAACTCACCACTTTGGTTAATCTCTCGATCGCTTTATCATATTGGTTTGAAATAACACCTCCAATTCCCAGAACTAATTGTGCCTGCATATTATTAGAATCTTTCTTAACCACCTGCAACAATTGCTGTATTCCTTTCATTGTTTGTGTTGCATTTCCTATCATCCCTTCTCCATAAACGTAGCAACTTCCCAATCCAACCTGTAATTCCTGATTGTCCGGATTCAGCTTTAATGCTTTCTCAAAAAGCGTTGCGGCAGTTTGTGCTTCCCAGACTTTCTTTCCCGGATCGTTCTCTCTCCTCATGTTCTCTAAAATAAATCGGGCTGCAAAGGTGAGTTTTTTTTCTGAATTATCCAACTTGGCTGCTTCGCTCAAATAATAAGCGTAAGGGATGAACGATCCAACAGAATCTCGCCAGAAATTTGCCAGGTTTGTATATTGATTTTGGGATTGATTTTTTACATCACCCCTGCTGATATTATTCTCTATATTGGTAACATGAATTAGCTGAGCAGGTGTAAGCTTTTGCTTTTCAGCAATCAGGGAGTCGTGAATATTAAACTGGGGGACATCGGCCTTTGTAGTAGCCGGCACTTCTTTATGAACGACAGTTTTGCCGAAGAAAAAAAGCGTAAAAACCAGCAGGATACCAATCGCAGCTAAAAATATTCGTTTATTCAAATCTTACAAATTTATCGGCAGCAAATGTAAGCCATTCTTTCTGTTAGGTTAGCTTCTTTTCTTTTCCTTGATTTGCTCTACAAACTCTTTAGCAGGTTTGAAAGCAGGGATGTAATGTTCAGGAATTTCAACTGCTATATTTTTTTTAATATTCCTTCCAATTTTTGCAGCTCGTTTCTTTGTAATGAAGCTGCCAAATCCCCTGATGTATATGTTTTCCCCTTCGCCAAGAGATTTTTTTACTTCCTTAAATAGGTTTTCAAGAGTAACAAGAACATCTACTTTTGCTATACCTGTACTTTCAGATATCCGGTTTATTAAATCTGCTTTTCTCATTTTAAAATCTTTTTTGTTAGATGAAAATTAAAATGTGTTTCAAATGATGCATCAATCAGGTACGCAAATTTAATAATATTTATTGTAATTACCTGCTCTAATATGTTTTGCGTATATGTATTTTTTTTATTTCTGAAAGTATTATCTCAATAAGATGATCGCTTATCAAAATTCAATGAAAAACAGTTATTTCGCGAAGATGAAACGCAATTTTTTTTGTGAGAACCTTTTGTTGTGGAATAGCGAAGAAAACAAACGGGCTATGCCATGGAAAGGAGAAAAAGATCCATATAAAATTTGGATTAGTGAAATCATTTTACAACAAACAAGGGTTCAGCAAGGCCTTCGTTACTATGAGCATTTTATAGAAAAGTTTCCTGATATAATAAGCCTGGCAAATGCCTCTGAAAAAGAGGTTTATAAATTATGGGAAGGTCTTGGATATTATTCACGATGTAAAAACTTAATTCTAACGGCGAAATTCATTCAAGAAAACCTGAATGGAAGATTTCCTGAAAAATATGAAAATATTTTATCTTTAAAAGGAATTGGAAATTATACAGCATCAGCAATTGCATCTTTCGCTTTTAATCAGCCCTACGCAGTTTTGGATGGCAATGTTTTTCGGGTATTGTCAAGATTCTTTGGTGAAGAAATACCTGTGAATACGACAGCAGGGAAAAAGTTTTTTACATCACTTTCGCAATCGCTTCTCGATAAAAAAGATCCGGGAAAATACAACCAGGCTATAATGGATTTCGGTGCTGTTATTTGCAAACCTACGCTGCCACTATGTTTGGATTGTCCATTACAAAGAAAATGTATTGCGTATAGAAATAATACGGTTCATCTATTACCCGTTAATAATTCAGTAAACAAACAAAAAATCCGTTTTTTCAATTACCTGATTGTCGAATATAAAGAGAAGATTTATGTAAAGAAAAGGATTGAAAAAGATATTTGGCAAAACCTGTACGAATTCATTCTGATAGAATCAAAAACGTGGCTTACTAAAAACGATCTTATCAAAAATGAAGAATTTTTATCGGTTCTGAGCCAATATGATTTTGTTATAAAAGATATTTCAAAAAAAATCTCTCAGAAACTTACCCATCAGTTGATTACGGGCCAATTTATTCATATTGAAATTAGAAAGCCATTGTCTGTCAGGACCCACATTGCATTAAGTCGTGAGCAATTAAATTCACTTCCATTTCCCAAATTTATAGCCTCTTATTTAACCTGAAAAAATGTATCTTTAAACTCGATTCAATTGATTCATCAAAAATTCTTTTATGCGTGGAGTAAATAAAGTGATGCTGATTGGAAACCTCGGAAAAGATCCGGACATTCTGTATCTTGAAGGGAATATTCCGGTATCAAAATTTCCATTAGCAACAACTGAAACTTATAAAGATAAAAATGGAAAACTGATATCTCAAACAGAATGGCATAATATTGTTTTATGGCGCGGACTTGCAGAACTCGCACAAAAATATTTACATAAAAGCAGCCTGGTTTATATTGAAGGTCGTTTGAAAACCAGATATTGGGAAGACCGCGACCATATCAAAAAAGCAGCAACAGAAATCATCGCGGATAATCTGATCATGCTTGATAAACGTTCTGATCAACATCCGGAGGAAGGCCATGAACCTTTGTCTGGAAACGAACCTCTTTTCGGACAAGGCCCTGAAAAAACTTCTGAATAAAACTCAGACAAAGAAATATTTTGAATTATCATTCGGTCATTGAAAATTAGTTATCAGTTGCTTACAATTATAGCCATTACGCCTGCAGCAACCACCATCATGGTCTCTGTTTTGTTGGTGCTTTTTGTTCTGTCTTTTCTCTTCTCGGGATCGGAGATGGCGCTTTTTTCATTGACATTGAAAGATATCAATATGCTGAAAACCCGCCAACAGCCTTCCTATAAAAGGATTATTACACTTTTGGAGAATCCTAAAGTCCTGATGGCCTCGCTCATAATTTCAAATTGTTTTGTGAACATTGGAATTATTCTAATTTCCAATTTGCTAATGAACGAATGGATTGACACATTGGGATTGAATGCAATTATTAATTTTTCAATAAAAGTTGTCGTCATCACCTGCGCTTTGGTCCTGATTTGTGAAGTACTTCCCAAAATCTGGGCTACACACCACAAAATTTGGTTTGCATCCACAGCATCAATGACCGTTGAAATTTTCAACAGCATTTTATTTAAGTTAAGTAAAAGAGTTGTTGGATTCAGCGATTCAATTGAAAAAGTTTTCCACTCTCATTCGACAGTGATGGATGACAGCCAACTTGACAATGCAATTGACCAGCTTCCAGACAATAAAGCTTCGAGTGAAGAAAAACAAATTCTAAAAGGAATCAGGAAATTCAGCAATACAACGGTTAAGCAAACTATGCGCCCACGGCTTGATGTAACCGGGATTGAAGTTTCGTCACTGTTTCCGGATGTAATAAAAAAAGTGAGAGAGATTTCTTACTCACGGTTGCCGGTTTTTAAAAATAACCTGGATGAAATTGTTGGTATTCTTCATACAAAAGACCTGTTATCTCATGTAGAAAAAGAAGAACTTGACTGGCACCCATTGATGCGTCCCGTCTTTTATGTGCATGAACAAAAATTAATTGAAGATCTTTTACAGGATTTTAGAAACAAGCGCATCCACATGGCCGTTGTAGTCGACGAATTTGGCGGAACCTCAGGCATTGTTACGCTGGAAGATATCATGGAAGAAATTATTGGTGACATCCAGGATGAATTTGATGACGAACAAAATGTCAACAAAAAGATTGATCCGTATAACTATATTTTTGAGGGGAAAACAATGATCAATGATGTTTGCAAAATTTTAAATATTCCCTTGCATACTTTTGATTTACTTCGGGGTGAAAGTGATTCTCTTGCCGGATTAATTCTTGAAATTGCGGGCGAATTTCCAAAAGTGAATGAACAGTTCGATACAAGTAATTTCACTTTTACTGTTCTTGAAATCAATAAAAACCGGATTGAAAAATTGAAGCTTACATTAAAACAAAAAATAAATAAATAATTTCTTTTGAAAAAAAAACGGCAAACAACCTGGATAATTTATTCACTTTTCAGTTTATTGATTATTGGTTGCAATTCAAATTACACTTCAAAAAAAGAAGGCTATTTTAATATTGATTTTCCACAAAAAGAATATACGACTTTCAATAATCCGGCTTTCCCATATACGTTTGAATATCCGGTGTATGCAAGAATAGCAAAGGATTCTTCTTATTTCAATGAAGATTTAAGAAACCCATTTTCGATTAATATCATCTTCCCTTCTTTTGATGGAACGATCTACATTAGTTATAAAAACGTTGGAGGAAGCTCAGTTTATAAAGTTAAAAATGCGAATGGAAGTTACCGGGATTCTACCGGCAAAAACAGTTTTGAGAAAATGGTAAATGATTCCTATAATCTTACTTATAAAAATGATATAAAAGCCTATTCGATAGAAGATAGTTTAATGCATACACCTAATAATATCACAGGCATTTTTTTCAAACTTTCAGGAAATGTAGCCACTGCCAGACAATTTTTTTTATCAGATACTTTACATCATTTCTTAAGAGGTGCTTTATATTTTGATGCCACACCGAACGAAGATTCCTTACGACCTGTGAATATGTTCTTACAGGAAGATATGAAGCACCTCATCAACACGCTGAAGTGGAAATAAAAGATTAACTGAATATTTTTCAAATCATTCTTTATAAATCTTCTTTCGTAAATTTTTTCAAAGCGAAAAAATAATAAGCGCATATATATACAAGGCTTGCAAGTACCATGATCCAGATATCCGGTGCGTCTTTATAAATTACTTTATTTCCAAACGGGATCGGAAGCATTACATCAGTTACCTGGAGGGGCAAAAAATATCCCACAGGGGTCAAATTAAATTGGAAATTAATCAGGACAGTAAAGAGCCATTCGAAAATCAATCCATATAAAAAAAATACAGCGATCGCGGCGCCGCTCTTTCTAAAAAGAATGGCGAGAAACATGGCAAACGTAATGTAAGCTACAGTTTGAATAAATATAAAGACCACGTTTTCCATGCCGGCAAAAGCGAAATGAGAGCCCGTTGTAATAAATCCGAACAGTAAAGCAACCAAAAAATTGAAAATCGTTGCGGCCAATGAAAATAAAATCGCGAATACAAATTTTACAGTAATAAATTCTTTTCTGGTCCAACCATCTATTATATTTTGACGATGCGTTTTGAAATTAAACTCATTTGTCAATAACATAATAAAAAGTATACCCGGGAAATACAAAAGCCAGCTACTCATGAAACCAACGGTCTGCCATACTTTTGGAAATGCATAAGGCGTTCCAAATAACATCTGGCTCGCCGGCATATTTTCTACTGTGAGTTCGTTAATATAATACCCGGTATAATTGATCCCAAGAATTGCGAACGCATACAAAATGGTGAATACCCAAAACGCTTTGTAATCTTTTACTTTCAGCCATTCAATTTTCAGAAGATGTAACATCAGTTTTAATTATTGGTAAGTTCAAAAAACCTTGCTTCAAGACTTTGTTTTTTTAATACCAGATGAGTAAGTATAATGCCATGATTGAAGCAATAATGATTCACTTCAGAAAGGTTCGCTTTGCCAACCGGAAAAAATATTTTTACAATTGGATCATCTTCAATAATCTTTGTTTTACCGGGTAGCGGATTTAAAACCTCTATCAATTTTGTATGATCAATTGAAGCGACTTCTACCATATCTTCATTCGATAAAATCTCGTTCACTTTGCCTGAAACTATCAGTTGTCCATGTTTCAGGATGGCAACATCTGTACATACTTTTTCTACTTCATCCAGCAGATGACTTGCCATTATTATGGTTTTGCCCTCGCGATGTAATTTTTTCATCAATTCTCTTATCTCTGCTATTCCAACCGGATCGAGACCATTCGTCGGCTCATCAAAAATTAACACAGACGGATTTCCAAGCAGACAAGATGCAATTGCCAAACGTTGTTTCATACCCAAAGAATACGTGCTGAATTTTGATTCTTTTCTTCTCGTTAGATCGACAATTTCTAAAACGTGTTCTATATCTTCTTTGCCATGTTGTTTTATCTCAGCAACAATTTCCAGGTTTTTGACGCCCGATAAATAATGATAAAAATTGGGCGTTTCCAGTAAGGTGCCTATTCTTCTACGATTAGCTGCTGAAGCAGGCTCATCAAAAAGTTTGTAACTTCCTGTAGTTGGTTTTAGGATATCAGTGATCGTTCCAAGTGTAGTAGTTTTTCCACTTCCATTGGGGCCAAGGATTCCAAAAACAGTTCCTTCCGGCACCGAAAAACTGACATCTTTTAGTGCCTGAATTCTTCCATAAGATTTGGAAAGATTTTCAACAGTGAGAATTGCCATGTTAAGTAATTAAAAATAAAATGCAATATAAGGTAAGAAAATATGAACCTAATTTTTGGCTGAACATTAATTCTTGATTTTGCTATACTTTTCAGAACAGTTTATTTACCCAAAAAACAAAGACATGAAAATTAACAACACAGGACTAAAATATGAGCAAGCCCCGATACATCTTTTTATCTCTGTTTTGAGAGGAATCAATGTCAGTGGTCAACGAAAAATTTTGATGTCCGATTTGAAAGCACTTTATGAAAACATAGGATTTAAAGAAGTTAAAAGTTATATCCAGAGCGGAAACATCGTATTCCAAAGCATTGGAAAATCATCTGGTAATGAACTTGAAAGAAAAATTGAGAAGGTAATTTTTGAAAAATATCATTTCGATGTTCCTGTTATTGTCAGAAGCTGTCAAGAAATGAAAAGAATTATTCAAGAAAACACTTTTTTGAAACAAAAAAATATCGATGCAAAGAAATTACATGTCACTTTCCTTTCTAAAATACCATTTGAAGAAGACGTTGAAAGTTTGAAGGCTTTCGATTTTTCACCCGACAAATTTATTGTCGCCGGAAAAGAAGTTTATTTATATGTTCCTAACGGTTATGGTGAGACGAAAATTTCAAATAGTTTTTTTGAAAGAAAACTAAAAGTCACAGCCACCACACGAAACTGGAATACGATAAACAAATTATCAGAGTTAGCTGCTGACAGTAAATGAACAAATACCCGGGATTTTTATTTTCTTTGAAAGCGGTGTTCAACTTGGATCTTAGGGTAATCTTCCGGACAGTCTTTATTTTATTACTTGAACTTAGCAAATAGAAATTCAGCTTATTTATTTGTTTACTCACCGATTTTTTTATAAGATAATCATCCGCGTACATCGAGGGCATCTCTTAATCCATTTCCCAAAAGATTAAATGCCAAAACTAAAATCATGATAGCGACGCCGGGGGCTAACGCCAGTGCAGGATTATGGGTTATTATAAAATTATAGTTCTCTTTGATCATCAATCCCCAACTGGGTGTGGGAGGTTGAATTCCGACTCCTAAAAAACTTAAACCCGCTTCAATAATAATGGCACTCGCAAAGTTTGCAGCAGCAATTACAATCACCGGGCCTAAAACATTAGGAAGAATATGTCTGAGAATAATACGAAAATTCTTCAATCCCAAAGCTTTCGCTGCCTGAATGTATTCCATCTCACGCAGGGCCAAAAACTGGCCCCGGACAACACGGGCAACACTCACCCACATGGTTAATCCAACGGCAATGAAAATTTGCCAAAAACCTTTTCCTAGCGTAAGTGTAATACCAAAAACCAATAATAAAGTTGGAATGCTCCAGATGACGTTGATGAACCACATTATTATGTCGTCTGTTTTTCCGCCATAATAACCGGCCATTGAACCAAGAAAAATTCCAATAGAAAGCGAGATCAATACGGTGATCAGTCCAACGGCGAGACTGACACGAGCACCTACCAACAAGCGACTTAAAATATCTCGCCCAAACGTATCGGTACCAAGCCAAAAAGTTTTTGATACAACAAAATTATCTGCCAGGTCATTTTTTGTATAGACCTGATTTTCGTGCAGCCCTTCATCAATATACTTTTCAACAAAGACAGAATCCTCAATAATTTTATAACTATTTATCGGAACGAAGGAATATTTGTCCTCTGCACCAAACAACAATCGTTGAAAAAATCCTGTAGAGGAAATCTTTTTCCCCTTTTTTACTTTAAGAAATAATTGAGTATAACCAGGTTTGCTTGCCATAATTTCAACCACTTGCCTGTCAGCGTTCGGCGTAGAATCGACCCCAAGATAATACGCAAAAATCCCAATAAGTATGGTTAAACATATAACAAGCAGGCCCGCCATCGCGCCTTTATTTTTTTTCAGTCTTCGCCAGGCATTTTTAGAGAAAGAAAACGATTGTTGCATTAAGATAAAATTGGGAAGTTTTAGTGAAATTAGGAATAGTTTGATGAGCGTTTATATTTCCCTTAAATCTATTTTACTTTTCTCCCTTTCCAGGTATAACGTCCAAATTTTCCCAGCCATCCGGCAATTAAAATATAAACTATGTGAAACGGCTGTGCCGGCACAAAAAACAAAAGCAATTGCTGTTTCTTAAAAAAACGGGCGACCGGAAAAAGGAACAGCAATTCTATAAGAATCTTCAAGAGGACAATTGATATGAGCAAATAAAATGCAGTAATGAAAAAGAAAGAAGATATTCCAAGTATAAATATCCAGGCATTTAAAAGATAAACCAGGGAAAGAATGGCAATCATTTTTTTATCGGTATAACTTCCTGTTTTGCTTGCCCAGCGTATTCTTTGGTTCATAAAATCTCTAAAAGTTTTGGGAGGCTTTGTTTGAATAATTACTTCCGGCGATTTTAAATACATAATTTTCTCTGGATAAAGTTTTTGAACCTTTTGCATCAGTAACATATCATCACCACTGGCAACATCATCTATTCCCTCAAAACCATTTACTTCCTGAAAAATTTTCTTTTCATACGCAAGGTTAGCACCATTACACATGCTGAGAAATTTTTTGTAAACCGAAGCTCCGGTAATTCCCTGCAATGTCATAAAATCAAGTGATTGGAAAGATTCAAAAAACCTGGGTATAAAAGAAGTTGTTGTTGTATTTTCAAACGCAACTGGTAAAACAATAAAAACCGGTTTTTTTGTTCGGTAAAATGAGGCAATTGTTTCCAGCCATTTTGGTTTGGCAATGCAATCTGCATCTGTCGTTACAATTAGTTCTCCTTTTGCAAATTGCAATGCTGTTTCAATAGATTTTTTTTTATAAGAATTTAAAATTTTATTTCCTGTGAAATCAACAAGATCAATTACATGAATATTTTCTTTCTGAAATGAATGAATGATTGATACTGTCTTATCAGTTGAATGATCGTTTGTAATAATAATTTCAAACTTGCGTGGTGAATAATTTTGATCAATAATCGACTGAATGCATTCCTCAATGTTTTTCTCTTCATTTCTTGCCGCAATAATTAC
>JBDTKF010000041.1:0-14922 GCA_039935455.1 Ginsengibacter sp. | reverse complement strand
CCGCAAAAGTAACGGTGAATGGGAATGCTGTAAATGTTCAGGCAAACCCCGGTTCCTACATCCGCCTTGAAAATAAGTGGAAGCAGGGAGATGTGATAGAACTCACGCTGCCAATGCATTTGGCTTTGCAGTTGTGGGACGAAAATAAAAATAGTGTAAGCGTCAATTATGGTCCCCTTACTTATTCTTTAAAGATCAAAGAATATTATCAAAAGATAAACAGCAAAGAATCTGCCATCGGCGATTCAAAATGGCAGGCTGATGCAGACCAAACCAAATGGCCTGCTTACAATATTTACCCTGCAAGTATGTGGAATTATGGATTGGAATTAAATGATAAACCTATTTCCGAACAATTTGAAATTATAAGAAAATCCTGGCCTGAAAGTAATTTTCCTTTTGACCAGAAAGATGTCCCGATTATGATAAAAGCAAAAGGAAAATTAATTCCGGAATGGACGATTGATAAATATGGATTGTGTGGCTTGTTGCCACAAAGCCCTGTGACTGTTCATACAAAAGTGCAGGAGATAGAATTGATACCAATGGGCGCTGCGAGGTTACGGATCTCTGCGTTTCCAGTGGTGAAATAGTGAATAGTGAGTAGTGAATTATGGATAGGGAGCATTGAATATTGAACATTGAATATTGAACATTGAATATTGAACATTGAATATTGATTAATTATTAAGCCCTGAAATTATAACAATGAAGAAATTACTTTTTATTCTTTTTGCCTTTATGATCGTAGGTAACGGTAATGTATATGCGCAAAAAGAAAGAGCGGTTTGGAGCAAAGAAAAAGCGAACGCCTGGTATGCAAAAAAAGGATGGCTTCGTGGAAGCAATTTTATTCCAAGCACCGCCATCAACCAGTTGGAAATGTGGCAGGCGCCTACGTTTGATCCTAAAACAATTGACCGTGAACTGGGTTATGCGCAATCCATTGGTTTTAATGCGATGCGTGTTTTTTTGCATCACGTAGCCTGGCAGGAAGACAAAGAAGGATTTAAAAACAGGATGAAGGAATATCTTTCTATTGCAGACAAACACCACATCGGCACCATCTTCGTGATCTTTGATGATTGTTGGAACGACACCTATCGCGCCGGAAAACAACCTGCGCCTAAAACAGGTATTCATAATTCCGGGTGGTTAAGAGATCCCGGATCATTATATCATGCAGAACCTTTGCTGGGTGACACTTTAGAGCGTTATGTAAAAGACATTCTCACCACTTTTAAACATGATAAAAGAATAATCCTTTGGGACCTTTTTAATGAACCTGGTAATTCATCAAATGGGTATAAAAGCCTTCCTCTTTTAGAAAAAACCTTTTCATGGGCAAGACAGGTAAACCCTGATCAGCCTTTATCAGCAGGAGTTTGGAACGAAAAACTAACAGAATTAAATACCTATCAATTAGCCAATTCCGATGTGATCACTTATCACAATTATGGAAAAGAACCCGAGCATGCAAACGTGATTGATACATTAAAACCTTATGGCAGGCCTTTGATTTGCACAGAATATATGGCGAGAACAAGAGGCAGCCTGTTTGCTACGATTATGCCTTTGATTAAAAAAGAAAATGTAGGTGCGATCAACTGGGGTTTGGTGGCAGGCAAAACAAATACCATGTACGCCTGGGATACGCCAATGCCAAATGGAGACGAACCAAAAGTTTGGTTTCATGATATTTTCAGGCCCGATGGAACACCTTATAGTGAAGATGAAATTAAGTTGATAAAATCTTTAACAGGAGCAAAGTAGAAGTAGAAGGAGTAGGAGTAGGAGTAGGTGTAGGTGTAGGAGTGATAAGTGATCAGTTATAAGTGGGAAAGCAGTAAACAAATAAATAAACTTGAATTTAATTCAGAATTGTATCAGAACGTGTCCCTCTCCTTCGGATTTGTCCTCCTGAGCTTGTCGAAGGAGGGGTTGGGGTGAGACTTCGGCTACAGTGAACCAACAAATAACCCTGATTTTTATTTTGCTATTTTTTTGTATTTATCATTTTTTTTATTTATTAAACCAATCAATGAAATAAACCATTAAACGATTTAACCAATTAACGAATAAACCCATCACCATGATAAAATCTTTCCGGCTTTTTCTTTTTCTTTTCTTCATTGCAGCCTCTTCTTTTGCGCAGATGCATAAAGCCCCTGCTTACCCGTTGATATCACATGATCCTTATTTTTCTATCTGGTCAATGACGGATACTCTCAATGAGGCTCCTACGAAACACTGGACAGGAGCGGATCAGCCAATTCTTGGTATGATAAAAGTTGATGGAAAAGTTTATCGTGTAATGGGGAAAGAAAGCAAAACTTTTGAAAATATTTTACCTTCAAGTGATGACCAGGCTTACACTGTAAAATATGCTGAAGCCCAACCGCAGGACGGATGGGAAAATATTTCGTTTAGTGATTTTTCATGGAAAAGTGGTAAGGCTCCTTTCTCCGACAATAAAACTGCAGGAGGAACATTGTGGCAGACAAAAGATCTTTGGGTAAGAAGAACATTTAATTTGAAAAAAACTGATTTTAATAAACTTTTTTTGAAACTAAGACATGATGATAATATCGAAGTGTATATTAATGGAAAAAAAGTTTATGAAAAAATTGGATGGATACATAAGTTTGAATTTCTTCCCCTGGATAAATCTGATTTGAAAAAAGGAAAAAATGTATTGGCTATTCATATTGCGAACACTGCTGGTGGCGCTTTTTTAGATGCAGGAATTGTAAATGAACCAGCGTTGAAAAATGATAAAAATATTATCTCTGTTGAACAAAAAAATGTAACGATAAGTGCCACGCAAACTATTTATGATTTTACCTGTGGCCCAATAGATGCGACACTCACATTTACTTCGCCTTTATTATTAAAAGATCTTGATCTCATCGCAAGACCGGTTTCATACATTACGTATTCTGTAAAATCGAATGATGGAAATCAACATAGTGTTCAGTTATATTTTGGCGCTTCTACAGATATTGCAGTGAATGTTCCATCGCAGGAAGTGATCACAAAAAAGTATTCCGTATTTGATCTCGCTATTTTAAAAGCAGGCACCAAAGCACAACCTGTTTTGCAAAAAAAAAGGTGATGACCTCCGGATAGACTGGGGTTATATGTATGTGGCAACTCCTCAATCTGAAAAATCTACACAATACGTCAGCACTGCATCACAGGCAATGCCCTCTTTTATAAATCATAAAGAAAACAGCATAGCAAATAGTGGTAAAGCGCTCTTTTTAAATTCAACTGTTGATTTAGGAAAAGTGGGCAGCACGGCTAAAGAGCAATATTTTATGTTAGGTTATGATGATATTTATTCGGTTCAATATTTTCATAAAAATCTGCGTCCGTGGTGGAACAGGAAGGGCGATCAGACGATAGAAAAACAATTGGCTATTGCAGCAAAAGATTATAAAAGCGTAATGCAACAATGCGATGAATGGAACAAAAAAGTTTACAACGACCTGGTGAGCGCCGGAGGAAAAACGTATGCTGATATTAGTATCATTGCTTATCGCCAAAGTATTTCCGCGCATAAATTAGTTCAAAGCCCGCAAGGCGAAATACTATTTTTATCAAAGGAAAATTTCAGTAATGGTTCTATCAACACGGTGGATATAACTTATCCGTCTTCGCCGTTATTTCTTACCTACAATCCTGAATTGCTAAAAGGAATGATGAACGGAATTTTTTATTACAGCGAAAGCGGGCAATGGAAACATCCGTTTGCTGCGCATGACTTGGGAACGTATCCGATAGCCAACGGACAAACGTATGGTGAAGGAATGCCCGTGGAAGAATCCGGAAACATGGTTATTCTTGCGGCTGCTATTGCGAAGGTTGAAGGCAATGCGGATTATGCAAAGAAGCATTGGAAGACATTAACTACATGGACTAATTATTTGATGAAAGAGGGCTTCGATCCTGTCAATCAATTATGCACAGATGACTTTGCGGGCCACCTGGCACGCAACGCAAATTTATCTGTGAAAGCCATTGAAGGAATTGGCGCTTATGGTATGATGGCTGATATGCTGGGTATGGAAGATGTGGGTGAAAGATATTCGGACACTGCAAAAAATATGGCAAAGCATTGGATGGTTTATGATGATGAAGGCGATCATTATGCATTGACGTTTGATAAGGGCAATACCTGGAGCCAGAAGTACAATATGGTTTGGGATAAAGTGTTAGACCTTGATTTGTTTCCGAAAGAAGTAATGGAAAAGGAAATCAAATATTATCTCACCAAACAAAATGAATTTGGATTGCCTTTAGACAGCCGCAAAACTTATACGAAAAGCGATTGGATCATGTGGACAGCAACCATGGCCGATAATCAAAAAGATTTTGAAGCCTTTATTGATCCGTTATATAAGTATGTAACGGATACGCCTACCCGCGTTCCTTTAAGTGACTGGCATGAAACCACTAATGGGAAGCAGGTTGGCTTCCAGGCGAGAAGTGTTGTCGGAGGTTATTTTATGAAATTGTTGGATTGGAAGATGAATAAGTGAAAAATGTGAAAAATTGATAAATGTGAAAATTGGAAAATTGGAAAATGTGCAGTTACTGAAATGTTCAAATCTCAATATTAGAAAATAGGAACCGTAGAGAGAGTGTCCCTCTTCATCGGAGAGGGTTTGGTGTGAGGCCACTTAGCAGGATAGGAGGATGAATAAAGTGTGGGTGAATCGTAAATGGTGAATCGTGAAAAAAGCGACTCAAAATTTAATTCTCAGACTCTAAAAAAGAAAATCTATAACCGGACTTCTAAAAATAAATTACATTGAAAAAATATTTTTTTATCGCAGTATTATTTTTTGCTGGGAATACTTATGCTCAACGACCTGCAAACGCGGTGAAGCTGGTCCAATATACTTTTGATGCTTTCATGCCGGGAATTGTTAAAATGAAATCAGGAGAAGCCAACAAACAAAATTTGAATTATAATATCATCACTAACGAAATGGTATTTGATAATAATGGGAAATATGCTGCGATTGCTGATCCTGGAAATGTGGATACGGTTTATATTAACGACAGAAAATTTATACCATTGAACAATAAGTTTTATGAAGTCCTGGTAGGGGGTAGAATGCCTCTGCTTTACGAATCCACAGCCTCTGTTAGCGAGCCCGGCGTATCAACAGGTTATGGCGGAACTACCAATACTTCGGCCACCTCTTCTTATCAGTCTTTGCTGAGAGATGGCAGCGCTTACAACCTTAAATTGCCGGAAGGTTTTAATGTAATTCCTAAACACGAATTTTATATTTTGACCGATGGAAAGTTGGAAAAAGCCGGAAGCGAAAAGAGGATGTCAAAAGTTTTTTCAGATAAAAAAGATTTGATAAAAGATTTTGTGAAAAAGAATAAAACTGATTTTTCAAAACCCGAAGATGTGGCGCAACTGGTAAGGCAAATAGAACAATAAATAGAAAAAAGTAAAGGCAAAATTTTGAAAAGAATCCAAACTATAAAAATCATTTTTGTTTTATGCATTCTTATCGTCTGCTTTAATTTATCATACGCCCAAACCACCCCTGAAATTTTTAAAGTAAGAGCAGACTCGCTTAATAAAAATGTTTACAAATATTTTTACGATGCTGACAATTCTCTTTATTATGAAACCAATGATGTCAAATCAGGAGAAAAGGAACATTCTTATCTTTGGCCTCTGTGCGCTTTGGTACAGGCAGCTAATGAAGAAGAAGTTTTATTTCCTTTAAAAGATTTTATGACACCCGTGATGAAGGCCATTGATCAATATTACAGCGATATTTCTCCAGCGCCTGCTTACCAGGCTTGTGTAACCAAAGAAGAGAAAGATTCCAGGTTTTATGACGATAATCAATGGATTGCCATTGCATGCCTGGATGCATATAACAGAACTAAAAACAAAGAATATATTGATATTGCTAAAATGATCTACCGTTTTATGATGACGGGTTATGATACGTTATCAGGAGGTGGACTATATTGGCGGGAAGATAAAAAAGATTCTAAAAACACTTGCTCCAACGGGCCTGGAATTATTGTTGCTCTTGAATTGTATAAAATAACAAAGCAAAAAAATTACCTGGTTACTGCATTGATTTTATACAATTGGGTGAATACTCATTTGCAGGCTCCGGATGGACTTTTTTACGATAACATAAAAATTCCTTCCTTAAAAATTGATACCGCAATTTATACTTATAACACCGGCACGATGCTGCAATCGAATGTGCTATTATATGATATTACAAAGGATAAAAAATATTTAAATGAAGCAGAACGCATTGCATCTGCAGCAAAGAAACATTTTTATAAGAATCATAAATTGCCCTATAACTATTGGTTCAATGCTGTTTTATTGCGCGGAGAAATTGCTTTGTATAAGATTGATAAAAACAAAGATCACATTCAATTTTTTATGAAAGATGCCGACAGAATTTGGGAGGATGAAAGAGATGAAAATGGGTTGATTGGACAAAAAAATAAAAGGGAAAGTCTCATTGACCAGGCAGCGGTGATTGAAATGTATGCGAGGCTCGCTTCATTAAATATGAATTAATATCCTTTTACTGTTACCAAAAGAACGTATGAAGGAGATAGTTGATGAAATCACTCGGCAAATAAGTAGAAATTCAATATCAAATAAACCAATAAAAAATGAACTTAAAAAACCTTTCACTTATCGCATCGGCATTCGCTTTTGCATCGCTTGCATCATGTAATGGTTCTTCATCAGGAAATGGAAATAGTACAGACTCCACCTCCAATGCAATTACCATCAATACATCAGATTCAGGAACCACTTCACTGATTCCTGACAAGAAAAATTTTGAAAAAACCATTGATGGAAAATCAACAGATTTATATGTTCTAAAAAATCACAATGACATGGAGGCCGCTATCACCAATTATGGAGGCCGCCTCGTAAGCCTTATTGTTCCTGATAAAAATGGAAAGATGACAGATGTTGTGGATGGATTTAAAGATGTGGATGGTTATCAAAAATCTACCGAGCCATATTTTGGAGCAACTATCGGTCGCTTTGGTAACCGCATTGCAAAAGGAAAATTTTCTTTAGATGGGAAACAATACCAGCTATCCGTCAACAACGGGATTAATACATTGCATGGAGGTAAAAAAGGTTTCCAGGATGTTGTCTGGGATGCGGATAAACTAAATGATTCTACGTTACAGTTTACATATTTATCAAAAGATAAGGAAGAAGGTTTTCCTGGAAATTTGAATGTGAAAGTTACTTATTCTTTGACGGGTGATAATGGTTTCAAAGCAGAATATGAAGCAACAACTGATAAAACAACTGTAGTGAATTTAACCAATCATGCTTTCTTTAATTTGAATGGAGAAGGAAGTGGTACTATCTTAAATCATACGGTTCAGATTTACGCTGATAAATATAATCCGATAGATTCCGGATGGATTCCTCTTGGCCCGATTGCAGCCGTAAAGGGCACTCCATTCGATTTTACAAAGCCAGCCACCATCGGTGCAAGAATAGGAGAAGATAATATTCAGCTAAAAAATGGAAAGGGTTACGATCATAATTTTGTGTTGAACGGAACAAAAGTAAACGGGTTGAATCACGCTGCAACAGTAACGGGTGATAAGTCAGGAATTGTAATGAATGTTTACACAGAGGAACCGGGCCTGCAATTTTACAGCGGTAATTTTATGTTTGGGAAAAACACTTTCGGCGATGGTAGTAAAGATGATTTCAGAACCGCGTTTGCTATGGAAACGCAGCATTTCCCGGATTCTCCCAACGAACCCTCTTATCCATCAACACTCTTAAAACCAGGCCAGGTTTACAAAACCTATAGTGTCTATGATTTTTCAACGGTTAAATAATTGATAGATTTCAATTTCAAAATAGCAAATAAAAATTCCCGTTATTTCTTCGTTTACTGCTATCCATTGATAACTATTTTTATCCTTAAAATCTTTTCAAAAACTCTATTTGAATTATGAAGAAACTCATTTTCCTTCTTTTTTCTGGGTTTATTATAAACGCTGGTGATGCGCAAAAAACTTACACCAATCCTTTGCTTCCTTCCGGAGCAGATCCTTGGGTAACTTGCCAGGATGGCTATTATTATTACATGAATACTACCGGGCATAATATTACTTTATGGAAAACAAATAATATTGTTGACCTGAAATCCGCAAATAAAAAAGTAGTTTGGACGCCTCCCGCTACCGGTCCTTTTTCCAAAGAGTTGTGGGCGCCTGAAATTCATTATTTGCATAGTAAATGGTATATATATTTTGCGGCAGACAGTGGTAATAATGTTGATCATAGAATGTATGTTATTGAAAATTCATCCAAAGACCCATTAGAAGGGAAATGGGAAATGAAAGGGCAATTAAATTTGCCCGAAAATAAATGGGCTATTGATGCGAGCGTATTTGAAAACAAAGGAATGTTGTATGTGATATGGAGCGGATGGAAAGGTGATATAAATGGAGAACAGGATATTTTTATTGCACAGATGAAAAATCCATGGACAGTAGAAGGAAAGCGCACTCTGGTTTCTGCACCTTCTTTGCCCTGGGAAAAAAACGGAGATTTGAACAATCCGAACGATGTTAAGCATGTGAACGTGAATGAAGGGCCTGAAATTTTAAAGCATGGAGATAAAATATTTTTGATCTATTCAGCCAGCGGATGCTGGACCGATTATTATGCATTGGGTATGCTAACGGCAAGCATTGATGATAATTTATTGGAAGCTTCTTCCTGGAAAAAAACGGATCATCCTGTTTTTAAACAATCGCCGGAAAATCATGTGTATGCAACAGGGCACAATTCATTTTTCAAATCGCCCGATGGAACGGAAGATTATATTTTATATCATGCAAATAGCGAGCCGGGACAGGGCTGTGGACGTCATCGTTCACCTCGTGCGCAAAAAATTACGTGGAATGAAGACGGCACGCCCAACTTTGGTATTCCCATTGCATCAGGTGTTCATTTGAATGTTCCATCAGGTACAGATGATGTGGCTGAAATAAAGAAGAATCCGGTTTTGAATTTTGATTTCCCAGACCCGACTGTAATCAATGCAAATGGAACTTTTTATGCTTATGCTACAAATGGAATGCATGATGGTATAATGAACAACATTCAAGTTGCTTCTTCCAAAGATTTATTCAACTGGAAATATGAAGGCGACGCATTGCCGAAAAAGCCTGAATGGGCAAGCCACACACAACGCTTTTGGGCTCCTGATGTTTTATATGATTCTGTCAATAATCAGTATGTAATGTTTTATAGCGCACAGAACAATGATACAAGTTTGAATATGTGCATTGGCGTTGCATTTTCAAAAACACCAGGAGGGCCGTTCGTAAATTCCCGCAAGCCCTTGCTGGCAGGAAAAGGTTTTTCAAACATTGATCCGATGTCAATGATTGATCCGCAAACAGGAAAGAAAATATTGTATTGGGGTTCGGATTTTGCACCTGTAAAAGTCCAGGAATTAAATGATGATTGGATGAGTTTTAAAGAGGGCTCTATTGCAATGCCTGTTCTTTTTCCAAGCAAAGAAAAGGCGTATTCTAAATTAATTGAAGGTGCGTGGGTTGACTATCACGATGGAAAATATTATCTCTATTATTCAGGGGATAATTGTTGCGGTGATCGAGCAAATTATGCTGTGATGATAGCAAGGGCTGATAATGCTTTCGGACCTTTCGAAAGATTAGGTGAAGCAAACGGAACGGGTAGGAGTGTTATTTTAGAAAAGGATACAAGTTGGTTTGCTCCCGGCCACAATTCCATTGTAAAAGACAATAATGGAAATAGCTGGATCGCTTATCATGCGATATGGCCCGACGAAGCAGCAATGTGGAGGCAAGAAGGGAAAGATAAATATGTTCGGCGAGTGATGTGCATTGAAGCTGTTGTGTATAAAAATGGGTGGCCTGTGATTGAGAAGAAATACTAGTAAGAGATGTTTGATTTTATAATAATACTAATTACAGTAGACTGATAAATATGTAGGATTTTTGTTTTCTTATAATTTAAAACATAGTCCTTTCCGTGGAGATTTTCGTCCTGAACTTGTCAAGGTTATGCTCAATTAAGCATTTCCTATACGAAGCAATAAATTGGCAATCATGTATAAAATGAAATCAATTATAACACTTGTTTTTTTATTTTGTTTGTTTTGTGACACTAATGCACAAACGAAAAGAACTTCTGCTCTCCCCACAAAAACTTCTTTCCAGGAAGCCTCGCCATGGAACGCGGCATATGATATTAGAACAGACATAGCGATGGTTTATGGAATGGACAGCACTTTTGAAGATCGCATAAATGGATATAGGAAACACGGCTACAATGTTCAATTCATGACTGGAATTGCATGGGGCAATTACCAGGATTATTTTACCGGCAAATGGGATGGAAAAGAACACGAAGAATCGGAAGGCCAGGTAGAACGAAACGGAAACCATATTGGCCATGGACGAGGCATTCCTTACATAGTTCCGACAGATAATTTTATTACGTATTTTAAAACCGTTATCAAAAAAGTAATTAACGCTGGTGTCACAACTATTTATTTGGAGGAGCCGGAGTTTTGGGCCAGAGCCGGTTACAGTGATGCTTTTAAACTGCAATGGCAAAAATATTTTGGCTTTGCATGGATGCCTCAGCATGAATCGCCGGAAGCAACTTATCTTTCTTCCAAACTTAAATATCATCTCTATTTTCACGCGCTCAAGGAAGTATTTCAATATGCAAAATCTTATGGAGAAAGCAAAGGCATACAAGTAAAATGCTTTGTACCTACTCATTCGTTATTAAACTATTCTGCCTGGTCTATCGTAAGCCCTGAAGCAAGCCTGGCAGGGCTTCCCGGCATGGATGGTTATATTGCGCAAGTATGGACGGGCACTTCAAGAGAGCCTGTTTATTTTAATGGAATAAAGAAGGAACGGGTTTTTGAAAATGCTTTTTTAGAATATGGCTCAATGCTTTCAATGATGGCTCCAACAGGTCGTAAAGTTTATTTTTTGACCGATCCGATAGAGACCAGGGCAAGAACATGGGATGACTATAAAATAAATTATGAAGCTACTTATACTGCTGAATTATTATATCCGGCAGTTGATAATTATGAAGTGATGCCCTGGCCGCACAGGATTTATCTCGGTAAATTTAAAGTAGAAGGAAGTGATAAAAAGCAACCTATAGCTCCGGAATTTGCTACAAGAATGCAGGTAATGGTGAATGCGCTTCAGCAAATGCCTAAATCATCTAACAAAATCAATGGCTCACATGGCATTGGTGTTTTGGTTGGCAATTCAATGATGTTCCAACGGTTTCCTACACAAGAAAGTTATGAAGACCCGCAGTTGTCCAATTTCTATGGAATGGTAATGCCTTTATTACAAAGAGGAATTCCGGTAGAAACTGTTCACATGGAGAATCTTGGTTTTGCAAATACATTAAAGAATATAAAAGTGCTGGTGATGAGTTATGCCAATATGAAGCCACAAACGGAAAAAGTAAATGAACAATTAGCGGCATGGGTGATGAAGGGAGGCGTATTAATTTATTACGGAAGAGACAATGATCCATTTCAAAAAGTAAAAGAATGGTGGAACACAAACGGTAACAATTATGCAGCACCTTCTGACAACTTATTTGAAACGACGCACATTAATTTTTCCGAAAACAAAATGATGTATTCTTATGGTAAGGGGAAATTTTTTATTGAGAGAGAAGATCCAAAGGAACTTGGATTAACGCCTGATGCTGATAGTAATTTTCTGAAATTAATAAAAGAAGCTTATTAAAACGAAGCGCGGGCTGGCAAATTGGGAACCAAAAATTATTTTTATCTCGAACGTGGGCTTTATGATATTGCTTCAGTAATGAATGAAAGTGTAAGTGAAGAGCCGTTGCGTATTAAAGGCCCGGTGATAGATTTGTTTGATCCTACGCAGCTTGTTTTGCAGGAAAAAATTATCAACCCCGGTCAGCAATCTTTGCTGTATGATTTAAAAAGAATAAAAGAAAAAAGCAAGCCCCAGATTTTATGTGCCGCATCGAGAGCGTATGAAGAAAAGAGAACAGCACACTCGTATTCGTTCATAAGCAAAAGCCCGTCGAACACACACAATGTCATGCGCATTCTTTTGCCATCAAAGCCATTGTCAGTTGTAGTAAAGGATGTGGAAGGAAAATCATTGGAAAATACAAATGAATGGGATGAATTATCGCATACCTGTTTATTACAGTTCAGCAATTCATCAGATGGAAGAAGTGTTCAGATAGAATGGTGATTAAAAAATGAGAAAACGAGTTATTTGTTGCTTTACTGTTATTAAATTTTGTAAGTCATGAAATTTATTTTTACTTCAATTCTTATTATTTTAAGTGTGGTCAGTAAATCGAAGACAATTATAGATTTAAGTGCCTACAACAAAAAAGGTGAAGCAAAAATTTCCGTAAAAGAAAATGTATTAACCGCCACCTGGCCCGCAGGAAAAAATGAATCAGGAAAGTTATTGCTGGATCTTACAAAGGGCAAACCGCTTTTCCAAAGTATTCAATTGAACAATAAAGAAATTGCCTCCGCGATTGATCCTGCATTTATTTTAACGATTGGTAAAAGAGATTTGATTTCTCAAAACCGGTGGAATATATTCTTTGATAAAGTTCCTTTAAAACCACACGAATCTTATACAGTAAATTTTGAAAAGGACAGTGCGAGTGTAAGAAGCGAGGGCGCTCATACCGTTATCCGGATTTCAAAAATGAGTGCGGCTACCTTTAGCGGAGCGTTGGAAATTACATTGTACAACGGAAGCCCGTTGTTTAATGTGGCCGCTGTAATGTCCACTGATATTGATTCTACGGCGATCTTGATTGACGCAGGATTGATAAACAAAGAAAAGATTTGGAATACTATTGCATGGAGCGATACGAAAAAGCAAATGCAATATGCTTCGCCAAAAGATGAAGACACTGCGAGAAATTTGGAAGTAAAATACAGAACTGTTATTGGCGAAAGCAATGAAGGAAGCCTTGCTGTTTTTCCTGCGCCGCATCAATATTTTTATCCGCTTGATGAAGCCTTTAAATTAAAATTTACATGGTACGGAAATAACTACCGGAAAATGATTGATGGATTTGGCATCGGCATCCTGCAAAAGTTGGAAGGTGATAAGCGGTTTGTTCCGTGGTTTAATGCACCTCCGGGAACACAGCAGCGGATGAACTTCTTTTGTTTGTTAAGTACAGATAAAGCTACTGTTGCATTGAATGAAGTAAAACAATTTACACATGATGATGCGTACGTCCCTTTGCCCGGATATAAAACAATGTGCAGTCATTTTCACAATGAATTTATTATGCATGTGGTCCTTGCCGGTAAGCCAATTCCAGAACATCCCAATTTTGTAAAAGTCTTTAAAAACACCGGTGTTGACATTGTTCATCTTGCAGAGTTTCATTATACGGCACATGCCAAAGGGCCCGACAGCACTCGCTTAAATGAATTGCATGCTTTATTTACGCAATGCAAGAGATTGTCCGATAAAAACTTTTTGCTTCTACCTGGCGAAGAACCTAATGAATTCTTTGGCGGCCACTGGTTGGCATTTTTTCCAAAGCCTGTTTACTGGATCATGTCGAGAAAGCCGGATATGCCTTTCGTGACGGACAATCCCAAATATGGAAAAGTGTATCACGTAACTGATATGGAAGAAATGTTGAAATTATTACAGGCAGAAAATGGCCTGGCATGGACGGCGCATGCCCGCACCAAGGGTTCAGTAGGATTTCCTGATAATTATAAGAATGAACCGTTTTTTAAATCAGATCATTTTATGGGTGCCGCCTGGAAAGCAATGCCCGCCGATCTTTCGCAGCTGCGACTTGGAAAACGTGTACTCGATTTAATGGACGATATGGATAACTGGGGAGATCATAAACACGTGATAGGAGAAGCAGATTTATTTTCTATTGAATCCGGAAATGAAATGTACGCGCATCTAAATGTGAATTATTTGCAATTGGATAAATTGCCCAACTATAATGAAGGATGGCAACCGATTTTAGTTGCGATGAAAAATGGGAAATTTTTTACGACAACAGGAGAAGTGCTGCTGCCTGTTTTTAAAGTGAATGGAAAATCTTCCAATCAAACAGTTATGTTAGATCCATCAGGCAACGCAAAGATTGAACTGGCAATCAACTGGACATTCCCGGTAAACTTTGCTGAGATCATTTCTGGAGATGGTGAAAATGTATATCGCGATCATATTAACCTGGATACCACAAAAGCATTCGGTAAAAAAACTTTTACCTTTAATACTAATTTAGAGAACAGGACTTGGGTAAGAGTAGAAGTGTGGGATGTGGCTGCCAACGGTGCTTTTACTCAATCTGTTTGGATAAAAAGGTAGAACTTTTATTTATCAAAAGCATCTTGTAAAAATCCATCAGAATAAAAAAATGCCTTATTTGTTTCTTTACTGGAATAATTTTTTGAACGCTAAACCATTCCTTCATTGAGGCAAATCATTTCATAATCATTTCTCATCGTTTGCAAAACTTATTTGTTTTAATTAATTTTTCCGGACGGGTTATTTAAAATCAATATTTTAGCACAATTTCATCGGGTATAAAAAATTGGATGAATGCTGGTTGCCGGCATGTTCTTTTTTTTGTACCCAATTTGCAACAAAAATTTAATTAAATGAAAGATCAAACTAATATCAATCGTCTTGTGGACATCATGGATGAACTGAGAGAAAAATGCCCATGGGATAAGAAACAAAACATTCACACTTTAAGACAGCAAACTATTGAAGAAACATACGAACTTGCAGATGCAATCACAGAAAGCGACTGGGAAGGCA
>JBDTKF010000040.1:0-9013 GCA_039935455.1 Ginsengibacter sp. | reverse complement strand
AACCTGGATTATTCCTTCACCGCTGGAAATGAAAAAGGGACTTACCATTACCCTTCCACGCAGCCTGGCGGAGGAAGTGATTCACTCAGGATGCAGTTGAGCTTTTTAAAGAAATTTATAGAAGGATTTGATTTTTTAAAGATGCAACCCGACAGCAGTTTAATCAACAAAGGTTCGCTGCCTCATGCGGAAGCCACGGTGCTGGCAGAACCGGGGAAACAATATGCGGTATATTTCTATGGTACGTTACCTCCCTCTTTTGAACTAAATCTCCCGGCCGGAAAATATGTTCTTTTGTGGATGGATACAAAAACAGGGGAATATAAAAACAAGAGAGTGATAAAGAGCCTGAATGGTAAAGTGACTGCTTATTCGCCCGCTTATACAAATGATATTGCTTTGCGGATTATTAGGAAGTAATAGTTTTTGATTAGTAAACGAATACGCATGCCCGATATGGGGCCGAACCCGTGAAGACGCGGGTTCAGGACATTCCCGCCGCCCTGGATCGTCTCACGAACTACCGTGTTTTTGGGCAACTACCGATAAATAATTAGAATAAGTTGTTGAAGGAAGATGAGTTAATTCTGAATCATTTTAAAAGGCATAACGCACTCCACAATACGGCAATTGTTCATGGATCAAATTCAGCAATTCATCCACCAGTTCTTTTTTCAACCCCCGTTTATACCTCACATTCCTGCCGCCAGTCTGACTATATTTTACTTCCTGCACTTCGGGTTTCCAAAGTACATCTTCTGCCCTTGGATGCCATCCCATATTTACTTCATGTAATTGTTCATTATGAGTAAGAAAAATAATTTCGGCTACCAATTGTTTCTTCGTTTTTTCATTTAGTTTGTCCTTCATTTCATCAAAGAGAATCCGCCAATCGTCTTTCCAGCCTTCATAGAAAATGACGGGCGAAAAATTGACGTTTACTTCATACCCGGCATCCACAAAATCATTCATTGCATCGATCCGGTCGCTGATCGGCGTTGTCCTTACATCTACCAGTTTACTGATCTTGTGTGGCATAAGGCTAAAACGAATCCGGGTCTTTAGCTGCGGATCATAAGTAAGGATTTCAGGGTTCACAAATTTGGTGGCGAAAGTCAGTTTTGCATTCGGTATTTCCCTGAAAAGCGTCATCAGATCTTTTACATTATCACAGATGGCTGCATCTGCACTGCAATCACCATTCTCGCCAATTTCATATACCCAATATTTTGGATCAATATGATCCGGCACCAGCAACGGCCCTTGTTTAGCAGCATGCCTGCGTAGATAATTGGTGATCTGTTCAATGTTTACAAAAATAGAAATCGGGTTGGCAAATCCCTTGCGCCGCGGAACATAACAATAGGAACATGCCATCGTACAGCCGTTCGATTCTGAGGGCGCTACCCAATGAGAACTCCTGGTGTTTGCACGGCAACTTAAAGACTTTTTAATACCAAGAACAATGATGTGTTTTTTTATTGAGATCCAGTCTTCTATGGAACCGTGATTGCCATGAAGCTCGGGTATTTTCCAATGAGAAGGAACTTCTTTGAGTAGCGCATCAGGATATTTCGCTAATATTTCCTGCCCTCGTTGATAATTCTTAACTGCAGGTTCGAGGTAAATTTCTTTTACCTGCAACAGATCGTGTATGTTTTTATTATTTAGCATTTATAAATTTGTACAGGCGGTTTCTATGGTTCCTATAAGGGACCGGAACACCGAAAAAGAGAAAATGTAGTCATTCTGCACAAATGATTGGGAACAAATATTGCTCCGGTTTTTAACCAATTTCTTTTCAATGATCTTTCTGTATTTCGCGAATCACAATGCCATTAAGTGGAATCGAATAAAGAAGTAATGAACTAATCATCAAATAATCCAAAACCCCTCCTTATGGTAAAATAGAAATTGCACCCAGAAGTTTGTTTACTGTCTGTCAGAAAGAATGCTGAACGCTGAACGTCTCACACGAATGCGTGCTGCGTCTCATTCCAGGTCCCAGCCGGGTCTCCTGCAAGGGACCCGGCGTGTTTAATAGACGATCTTCTTTGTAGTTTTATCTCATGCTCATTAATGGATAGACTTCCTCGCCGTTTGGTATCATCACGAACCGAAATCTGAGACAATGGTTCGGGGGACGAACCAGGGCGTGGAAATTATTTTTCGTGGGGCTCTTGCTATTATAAAAATCAGCGCCATCCCAACTCCGGCGCTACATACTTCAAAATGGCCGATAACACGTGCACATTATATTCAACGCCTAAGGTATTGGGAACCGTCAGCAGAAGTGTATCAGCTTCTTTGATTGCTTCATCCTTTTCCAGTTCTTTGATAAGCTGATCCGGCTCTGCTGCATAGCCTCGTCCGAAAATTGCGCGCTTGTTCGTTTCAATGAATCCGATTTGGTCCTGGCTGCCGCCATCCTGGCCAAAATAATAATGGTCCTGGTCATTAACCAATGCAAATATGGAGCGGCTTACCGAAACCCTTGGCTCGCGCTGGTGCCCTGCTTTTTTCCAGGCTTCTTTAAAAAACCTGATTTGTTCTGCCTGTTGCACATGAAAGGGTTTGCCGCCTTCGTCATATTTCAGGGTCGAGCTTTGCAGATTCATTCCTTGTTCGGCGGCCCACACGGCGGTGGCATTGGAAGCTGCTCCCCACCAGATCCTGTCGCGCAACCCTTCCGAATGCGGTTCCAGGCGCAATAATCCCGGCGGATTGGGAAACATGGGAGTGGGGCTGGGTCGGGCAAAACCGACGCCCTTTAACTGATCCAAAAATTGAAGTGCTTTGCGCCGCGCCATGGCTGCATCATCTTCTCCTTCTGCGGGCTCATAACCGAAATAACGCCAGCCATCAATCACTTGTTCCGGCGAACCTCTGCTGATGCCCAGTTGCAGCCGGCCGCCGGAAATTAAATCAGCAGCTCCTGCATTTTCCACCATGTACAATGGATTTTCATAACGCATATCTATAACACCGGTCCCAATTTCGATGGTGCTTGTTTTGGCGCCAATGGCGGAAAGCAATGAAAACGGAGATCCCAACTGCGCTGCAAAATGATGGACCCTGAAATACGCACCATCCAATCCGATTTCTTCGGCTGCAACTGCTAAATCAATGGATTGAAGCAAGGTATCACTTGCCGACCTCGTTTGATAGGAAGGATGACTGCCCCAATGTCCAAACGATAGAAATCCTATTTTTTTCATTTTCTTTTTTTATACTTCCGGCAATAAAGAATTGCGTGAGGCAAGTATTATTTTTTCGAATTTATGAATAAAAAACAGGAACCAGGCCTTAAATCATTTATCCCAGGCTCAGAATTACTACCGAAAAAGCTTCGTTTATGAATGGAGCGTGAGTGTCCGTTTGTGTTTTTATTGAAATGTAATTGTATTTTTTATATACTTTTGAGGCGAAAATTAAATTCCACTGGCATGGTAAGTAATACAGACAACAAGCGGAAGTTGTGCCAGCAAAGGAACTAGATAAATTTTCACGGATCATTTTAATAACACGGAGATGTTCCGGTAAACAGAACAAAACATCTTACGTGTTTATCCAGGAGAGGTGCCAGAGCGGTCGAATGGGGCGGTCTCGAAAACCGTTGAGGCTCAAACCTCCGAGAGTTCGAATCTCTCCCTCTCCGCAATAGTGCAATGTTGCATTATTAGCGAAACGTTGAAGTTTGACTGTGTTGAAATTTAGCCTTTTCGCACCCTTGCTATCTGAGCACTTCAAACCTCAACTACAAGCCTGTTCTCATTTTAATTGAAAAACCATCAGCAATCGAATGATCAAATTTTCGAGAAGACGTAAGTTTATCCAGCTTCGGAATCACCTCAAACCGCCTCTGACCCTGAACCCTTTTGTTTTTAGCCGCATTTTTTTTATATGGACCATTCTCGGGATCGCTGGTGGAATCGTAGCGGGATTGTATTGGATTTTAATTTCATTCCTCATGCGCTTCACACACAATTTTACTTCAGGTTGGGAGATTATTGCGATCATGGGGGGAGGAGGTTTTCTGATAGGCTTAATCATCCATCTTTGGGGCGACCCCGGAGAGCTTGATATTGTAGTAAATAATGTACGGTTCAATGGAGGCCGCCTGGAGACGCACAACAATGTTCCGATGATCGTAACTTCTGCTCTCGGAATCGGAATTGGCAGTAATGCAGGACCCGAAGCGCCCATGGTACAGGTTATTGGATCTCTTGGATCGTGGTTCGCCCGGAAATTCAAATTAAAAGGTGACGAGCATCGCTCAATGAGTATTGCCGGAATGGCCGCAGGATTTACCACCATGTTTGGTTCACCTATTGGTGGCAGTCTTTTTGCCCTGGAGATTATGCACCACAAACGGGTAACCCAATACTACCAGGCGCTTATTCCAGCCTTCGTAACGGCCGGTACGTCTTACATTGTTTTTCAGCTCATCACCAAAATGGGTTTAACTCCGGTTTGGGAACTTCCCTTCACCTTTCATATAGATAATGGGGTTTCTGACATCTTTTGGGCGATGGGTTACGGAACGGCCGGCGCTTTAGTAGGCTGGTTAATCATCTGGTCTTTCCGGGTGCTTGATAAAGGTTTCAAAAAAGCAAAACTTCCCTTCTATATTCAGACTACTTTGAGTGGCCTTATCCTGGGAATATTAGGATGGCAATTGCCAATTACCCGCTATTTTTCACATTTTGAAATCATTGATCTTTTGCATGGTTCCTGGACGATCGGAATTTTGATCGTTATTATATTAGTGAAGATATTTAGTATGACTTTGACTGTTACCTCTGGCTGGAGAGGTGGGTTTATTATTCCTATATTTTTTATTGGTGTCACCTTAGGAATGATTCTTTTCAAATTATATCCCGGCCAAAACCTGGGGCTGGCCATTGTTTGCTGCATGGCAGCGGTGAATGCATGCGTTACCCGCACTATAATCAGCAGCATCCTGCTTGTCGCCACCCTAACAGGTTATTCCTTGATTATTCCAATTCTGTTTGCCGGACTCACTGGTTTTTTCCTGGCTCCCCGGACGCCAATGATTGCCGCACACATGGGCAAAGAAAAGTTACTACTCGAAGATTGATTCCGATTCAATCGATCTTGTTTTGGGTCAATGAGAACGTGGAAAAGACAGGCTATCTTTTAACCTGAAAAAATAAGAATCCGGATTATTTGTTGGTTTACTATGAATAACAAATTGTGTCCGAAAAAAGACTCCTTTTTTGGAACACCACCTTGATATGATAGGAGGGAAATGATATTACGCAACGTCCACTATGGAGAAGATTTTTTTTTAAATTACCCAACGGCCATAAACGTTCAGCCGTATATTATAATCAAAACAAAAACATTAATTATGAAAACTATTATCAGGGTTTTTCTTACAGTATGCTTCCTTACAGTTTTTACAATCGCTTGTAAAAAGAATGAAAATATCCAACGTAAATCAACATTAACGCTCTCCAGTGAAATTGTGAAGATTGGACAGCCGTTGGAGGTTGCAAGCAATAAAACAGACACTGGTTTAATTACCAAATGGTCAGTGAGCCCATCCGGTAAAGCCTGGGTATCGCCCTCAGGTAATAAATCGGTTATTTTATTTTTCGGTGCCGGTAACTACAGAGTTACGGCAACTTATTTTACCGATTCATCGGCACTTACACCTTATGATAGCAGCTTTTCTCCGGTTGTTGTGAATGATAATATTTATGGTGAGGGAAAACTGCATTGTCTTTTGGTTGGCTCAGTTCTTATCAAGACAAATGATGAAATAACGCTTACGCCTCTGTCATTTTCTGATACCGGGCTTGTATTATTTGCTCATACCCAACAGCTATATGGTAACAACCTCCCAGGTTTCGGTAATAATACGTTGACAGATAACACAGGTATGGGATATAATTTTTCCTTTGCCAGAGTTGATGACTATCCTTGTGAACTTGCCACTCCTGACCCGGAACCCGCTACAGGAATTTTTTCTTTTAAAGGATTAGGTAATGGTGTTCATAAAGTAGCATTTTCGTTGAATGGTAACAATTATACAGGAAGTGTAACGGTTACTGATACGGATTGCACGTTTGCCTGGAATTATGTTTCGGGGATCATCATCTCTCCGCTGCATATATTGAAACAATAATTGCATTGCTATTGGTTAATAAATCGGGATAGGATTTATTAACCAATTTTTTTAAATATTGTTTAGCCCAACAATTACTTTGAGTGACACGTAAATTATTGTAACCTTCAACAAATCATTATAATAAAATTTTACCGGATATAAATTTGCGTTCGAAAAAAGAAGATATAAACAAAATAATTGAGGGTTGTAAAATAAATGACAGGAGATCTCAGGAACTTTTGTACAAAGAGTTTTATATGTCCATGGCATCGCTGTGTAAGCGGTATATTAGCAACGAACAGGATGCCATGCAAATATTGAACGATGGATTTCTGAAAATATTCAAGAATATTCAATTATACAATAACGCAAAGGCGGGAATATATACCTGGATGAGCAGGATCATGATAAATACTGCTATTGATTTTTTGAGAAAGCGGCCTATCGCTTATGTATCCGATTTCTCATCTACTGAAGAAGAAAGTGCTGTTGAGAATAACATCGTGCAAAAAATAAATGCTGATGCATTGTTAAGCCTCATCAGACAACTACCTATAGCCACACAACTTGTATTCAATCTTTATACAATAGATGGATTTAATCACCGTGAAATCAGTAAAATGCTCAAAATCAGCGAAGGTACAAGCAGGTGGCATATTAGCGATGCAAGAAGACAATTGAAAAAATTAATTCTATCGTATCAAATAAAGCTATGAACGATCATTTGGAAAATATAACCCCATTGGCCGAAAAGCTGCAACAAATAACATTGCCTCCTGTTGATAAAAATTGGGAGACTATGAAAACTTTGCTGGATAAAGAACTGCCCGTTTCACAAAACAAGCAAACGAAGCGCTGGCTATTGGTAATAATATTGTTGATTTTATTTATCGGTCTTTGTAATAGTCCGGCCGTACTAAAATGGAGCGGACTTGCCGGCAAAAACGATACGACTGTCAATTACGTCCCAACATTTAATAAAAAAGAAGCAATACCGAAAACGATTCTTTCTTTAAATAATGAGGGGGATTCTTTAAAAATAAACAGACATAAAAAAACTGTAAGTGATGATTCCATCCTAATGATTAATAAGAGAAAAGAAAAAATTAATAAAAAAGAACCATTAAATTATAGCAGGAATACAAAAAACAAAACACAAAAAATCCGCCAGCATCCGGAAAGCGGTATTAATATGAAGCAATCAACAGATAGCGTTCATAAAATAACTTATAAAGAAGAAAGGAATGAAAATAGAAACAAGCTAACAAAAAAAAGAAATGAAAAAAATAGGAATGATCTTTTGGCAGGGAAAAATGAAATCAAGGGGCAGGATCTGTTAATGACTGACGGCAAGCTATCGTTAACAAAAAACATAACCGGTGTGCCATCAGAAGATTCAATCGGGAAAAAAGATGAAGCAGGCAATTCAAATTCAAAAAAAGATCAGAAAGAGATTGAAAAACAAAATTCCTTAACGAAGAAAATAACAAAATCCGATTCTACAGAAGATGAAAAGGGTTTCTTATTAGCTATTGGCTTCAACCAGTTTTTTCCGGTTGGACGACAGCAAAAAGTTAATTTCAATTCAAATGGCAGAAGCAATAGTATTGGAGATTATATTCCAGTTCCTGTTGCCAGGTATTATTTCCACAAATGGCTTTATGTACAGGCAGAAGCCCAGTTTAATGCGCCTCAATATACCAACGTATTGTTGGCAAGCAATTCAATCAGCAGCAACTCGTCAGGTCAGGATACTTCAAAATCGGTTTTCATTAAGAAACTATTTTATTTCAATCTACCTCTTAGTGTTCATTATAGCCCATTTAAAAATTTATATTTTGGCGCAGGCATACAATATTCGATGCTAACTAGTGGTGCCGGATTGTTTGAGAATTCAAAACGATATACATTGAGCACCCAGGTGCTGTCGGTTAACGATCCTTTGCTTATATCATCTAAGATTGGGAATTTAGAAAAGGCCCCGGTGTATAGTGAGCTTAGAACGAGTGAGTTCCGTTTTTTATTCGATGTGAATTACCAATGGAAACCCTTTACGATTGGGGTTAGATACAACCAGGCATTTACTAATTTTATCAACGTGCATATATCAAATAATCTTATCACTCAGGCACACAATGCCTCATTGCAATTATATCTTAGATATACGATCTGGGATCATCGAAAAAAAGTTTCACTTCCCAAATAAAAGCCTTCCGGGATGCTCTTTTAATAATAGACAAGTCGGATTAATCAAATGCCATTGATCAGGAGAACAGAGGGCGGTATCCAATGTTGAAAGGAACATGAAGGTTGAATTATAATTTCATCAATAAAATAGGCATTTACTTTTTCTGGTGTGATAACAACGTAATCAAAGGAGCAAATTCTTCATACGACAAGGCATTGGCCATTCCGGTTGGCATCAAATAGACGAAACTATATTTCGCTATCCTCAGAAACATAAAATGATAAAAGAACTCAATCAATGTAAGTGTTTAAACACCCCGGCTGTAGTTGGCGTCCCCGTCAACAGCAGATTGAGCAGAATATTTACATGGAAAAAAGAAATTTGTTTTCAATATTTTCTAATATCATGAATGTTTTAAAAAATTTAGATCAGCAACAGGAGGTTGTTGGCGGGGACACCAACAACAGCCTGAGGTTAGAAAATAGGAAAAGATTTGGGCTCATCAACAATTTGTCCACTTACTAAGGATTCAATCTCACGAACGACAGCCAACTCTGTTGAAGCTACCGGATTATCCGCATCTTTTAATAATTTCAATTTTGCATCAACCCATGCAGAATCTATATTTTCATTTGCCATTCTTTTATTGATAGCCTCAATTCCTATTTCAGCAATCATTGAAAGGTTTT
>JBDTKF010000039.1:0-10151 GCA_039935455.1 Ginsengibacter sp. | reverse complement strand
GAATTTTACAACAAAATATTAAAACAACAGTGCTGCCCGAACCGTAGTTGGTATCTGATTAAGCAACCTCTTTATTACATAATCCGAAGCTTAGTTATAAATGAAAAGAAGTTGTTCGTCACCAGATTAACAAAGGGGGAAATTGATGCACTCGTTCTTTGAATGAAACAGTAAAACAACAAAAAAACCCGATTTATATTTTGATGGAAGTTGAAAGCACATGAGGGAAAAAAGCCTGAAGAAAAATTGATAAGTGAATGCTAATTTACGAGGTATAAATAATTGAAAAGTGCATCCTGGAATTTTATTCTATCAAAGTTTTAGACATCATATTTTCCGGGAATAAGAAATGAATCGTTTTTTTTTAGGTACTTTTTACAAGTTGATATTTTTGCAAAATATTTTTACGAATTACAACAATAATTGTAAATTGTGCATTGAGATCTGCTTTATTCGAAAGATGTATTTATATCTTTCTTAAAACATTAGCTACCCTTCATAAGCTCAAATGAATCTGTCCGGTGCCGTTGGATTTTAATTTTTTATTTTAAAAATTAATCGTTGAGAGTAATAAATCATTGTTAAGTCAATCATATCAGCAGAAATTGTTGATTTCAAATATTTTTATATCATGGATAAAACCGGGTATGTCTTTTCAACTCAACTTCAAAGTGATACACACCATATTACCTATCGGGCTACACAAAAATCCGATAGCAGTGAAGTCGCATTTAGGTTACTCAAGGACTCTTATCCGACGGCCCTGTCATTGAATAAATTTAGAAAAGAATTTGAAATTTTAAATAAAGTCAATCACCCAAATATTGTGGGCGCTCTCAGAATAGAACCCTATCTCAATAGCCTGGCAATTGTGATGGAGAATGTCAATGGCCGTTTTCTTTCTGAAATTGAAAAAAAGGACTTTGCCGATCTTGATACTTTTTTTTCTATTGCACTTCCTTTAGTGGACGCAGTGAAATATTTACATCAGCAGCAAATCATTCATAAAAATATTAACCCGGGAAATATTCTGATTGAATTGACTACCGGCCAGCCAAAGCTTACAGGTTTTGGTCTTGCTGTGGCACTGTCGCGTGAAGAATTGCAACCCAATTCACGTGAGATCATTGACGCCGATTTGTGTTATATATCGCCCGAACAAACGGGCAGAATCAATCGCCGCATAGACAACCGTACCGATTTATATTCTTTGGGTGTTTTATTTTATGAATTACTTACCGGGAAACCACCATTTACCGGCACTGAACCCATGGAAATTATTTATGGTCACATAGCCAAACAACCAAAAAGCCCTGATAAGATCAGGAAAGAAATTCCTCCTGCGCTTTCAAACATCATTGTAAAGCTTTTATCGAAAAGTGCAGACGACCGCTACCAGGGCGCTTCAGGATTACTTTATGATCTTCAAATTTGTTTTGATCAATATAAAAACAATTCCACTGTTTTTGATCTCACACCCGGTGAAAAAGATATTTATGATCAGTTCCGAATTCCGGACAAGATGTATGGGAGAGAAGCTGAACTGGAAAAACTACTTGCCTATTATCATAAAGGAGCCTCAGGAAGTTCAGAGATGGCCATGGTTTCAGGTTATTCAGGCGTCGGCAAATCAACTTTGGTCAATGAAGTAAAAAAACAAATTTACCAGGGCAAAGGATATTTTGTAAGTGGCAAGTTTGATCAGTTCAAAAGAGATGTTCCGTTGAGTTCGCTTTTGCAGGCGATGAGTGAACTGATCCGGCAGATACTCACGGAAAGTGATGAACAGATTGCTGAATGGAAAAAGAATGTGCTGGAAGCCGTTGGACGAAATGGGAGAATAATTATAGACGTAATTCCGGAAGTAGAATTGTTGATCGGACCACAATCCAGTGTTTCAGAACTTCCTTCTATGCAGGCTAACAACCGGTTCAATTTTGTCTTCAACAAATTTGTAAAAACATTTACCAGCCCGATACACCCGGTTTGTATTTTCCTGGATGATTTGCAATGGATAGACTCTGCGACGAGGCAGTGGATAGAAACACATCTTGCGTCAAAAGATTTAAATTCTTTCATACTCATTGGTGCGTTTCGCGATAATGAAGTAACGCCGTCGCATCCATTGATGTTGATGTTGGACCGTCTTCGTCAGTCAGGGACAGTGATTAATGATATTAATCTGAAACCACTGACGAAAGAAACGCTGAATGAAATGGTTGCGGATGTGTTAGTAACAGATCCTGAGAAATGTGCTGATCTTTCAGAACTTATTTATAAGAAAACAAACGGAAATCCTTTCTTTACGCACCAATGCATGCACGCGCTGTTTGAGAGCAAAGCAGTTTATTTTGATTACGATGCTCTTTGCTGGAAATACGTTTTGGAAAAAGCCCGAAATGCGGCGATCAGTGATAATGTGGTGGAGTTGATGCTGGAACAAATTCAGCAACTTCCCTCACCGGTGCAGGAAAAATTGAAAATAGCCTCCTGTATTGGTAATGTATTTAGTATAGAATTGTTGAACAAAATAAGTAATGAAGATTTAGAAGTTACGATCGGATTAATTTCAAAAGCTGTTCAGAAAGGATTAATACTTCCGGTGTTTTCATTAAATTCTGATGATATAGAGATCTATAAATTTCTTCATGACAGGGTGCAGCAGGCAACATCCCTTTTATTGAATGAACCGGAGAAAAAAATTATTCGTCTGAACATCGGAAGAATTTTACTTACCAACGTTGTTTCCTTTGACACAGAAGACAAAATTTATGACATAGCTGATCACCTGAATTTTTCCAGGGATCTTATCACCAGCGACACCGAAATACAAACCCTTGTTGATGTAAATTTTGCGGCAAGTACGAGAGCCAAACATGCAACCGCCTATGAGCCTGCATTGCGTTACATAAAAGAATCGATGGACCTTATACCCGCACTTTCAAAAAACGGCTCATCGGGTATAACCAGTAACTTATTATTGCAAAGGGCGGAATGCGAACATTTAAATGGCAATAATGAGATTGCGGAACGTTTCTACGATCAGGCAATTGAGAACACAGAGAATCTTCTGAATAAAGCGAGAGCCTACCAGAGAAAAATTCATTATTATAACAATCTCAGAAAGTTTGAACAGGCATATCAAACCGGGCGGACGGCAGTTGGTTTGTTAGGAGTACATCTTCCATCGAAATTTATACCGCCCGATTTTATAAAAGACCTGGTGTTTAACCGAGTTTTATTAGGAAGAAGAAAAATAGCGGACATCATAAATATGAAAGAGATGTCTGATGAGAGTTTGCAAATGGCCATTTTATTAATGGCAACTTTCGCAAGATCAGCCTATCAGATAAAGCCGGAATTATGCATTGCTGTGTGTACCAAAATGGTGAACATTTGCCTGCAACACGGCAATACTGACGGGGGTTTCATTGGCTACCTGGCATTTGGTCCTATATTCGTTGGTGGAATACTCAAGCTGAAAGAGACTGGCTTTGAATATGGTGAACTTACCCTGGCTCTTGTTGAAAAATACAAAAGCAATTTTTACAAAGCAGAGGCAAATTTTGTAGTTAGTTATTTCGCAATACCCTGGCGTCGCCCTGCACAGGAGATGGAAAGATATTGGCAAATTGCTTATGAGGCAGGTCTAGAAGTCGGGGATTTCTTTCACACAAGTTGTGCAATTTCAGCCACCATACAAAGTTATTATATGCGGGGCATGACTTTTACTGATATTGAAAGTACCGCGAGCCGATACCTGGAATTTTTAGAAAGAATTAATAACACTGAAGGCATACTTACACTTGCTTCCATTCTACAGTCCATCAAAAACCTCAGAGGTGAAACAGAATCAAGGGTTTCACTCAACAGCGAAAACTTTGATGAGGATGATTACATAACAAAATTGCCCGGTTTCCATTCAAGACATTTTGCGCATTATTATTACATCAACAAAATGCAAACGCTTTATCTGTGGGGCGATTATGAAAAAGCGTATAAACTTTCTTTAATCTCCGACAGGTATCTAAAAGATTCACCGGGAATGTTGCATACTGCCGAACACTTTTTTTATAAGGCGATGATCATTTTGGCGCTGTACAAAACTGCTAAGGGGAAACAACGCTTTAAATGGAAGAGAGTTGTAAGAAATATCAGCAAAAAATTTCGCCATTATGCCAAGGGTTGTCCATCCAATTTTATTCATAAAGCGCAATTACTGGAAGCCGAAATGTATCGGTTGGAAGGTAAAAATTATATTGCACAAAACAAATATTACGATGCAATCGGATCGGCAACAAAATATGGGTATACCAATGTTTTGGCTCTTGCCCATTCACTTACCGGAAGTTTTCATTATAATGCAGGCCGTACCCGTTTAGCCGGATTTCATCTACACAACGCCGGATATTTTTATAGGACCATGGGCGCCACGGCGTATGCAAGTTTCGTCACTCAGTTATATCCGGGTTTAGCAGGTTTTGACGAAGCAGAAAATATGCCCGGAAGTGACATGAATCCCTTACAAAGGACGAGGTCGGCAAATCTCGATATGACCACTATTTTAAAATCTTCCGAAGCAATTTCCCGGGAGATCCGATTGCGCGATCTGCTTGTAAAATTATTGGATATCATTATAGAAAATGCAGGAGCCGAGAGAATGGTTTTATTGATCAGCAAAGATGGACACCTGGTGGTGCAGGCCAGTTGTGTTGCCGGAGATGATCAGGTTGAATTCCTTCCGGAGCTTCCGGTTAGTCAATATCATTCTTTACCAAAAACAGTGATAAATTATGTAGCCAGAACACAGCAACCGGTTATACTGGATGAAGCTGCTGAAAAAGGAGATTTTACAAACGAACCTTATTTCCAGGAATTGAAAACCCGCTCTGTATTATGTGCTCCACTGGTGCAGCAGGGTAAACTTACGGGCATTATTTATCTGGAAAACAATCTCACCAGCGCCGCATTCACTAAAGAGAGAATTGAATTACTCAATTTATTGAGCGGACAAATGGCGATCTCAATTGAGAATGCCTTGCTGTATGAAAATCTGGAGGGCAAGGTGCAGGAACGCACACGCGAACTGAATGAAGAAAAAGAAAAGTCTGAATCTTTATTACGCAACATATTGCCGGAAGACACGGCGGAAGAATTGAAGCGCACCGGTACATCCAAAGCAAAAGACTTTGCCCAGGCTACGGTGTTATTTACTGATTTTAAAAATTTTACTTCCATCACAGAGAAATTAAATGCACAGGAACTGGTTAGTAAAATAAATTACTATTACTGCACCTTTGACAACATCATCAGCAAATATGGGATAGAAAAAATAAAGACGATTGGTGATAGTTACATGTGTGCCGGAGGCCTGCCTGTAGAGAAGGAAACAAATCCGATCGACACCCTAAAAGCTGCGCTGGAAATCCGTGATTTTATGTTGGAAGAAAAAAGAAAGCATGAAAAAATAGGTGAATCATTTTTTGAAATACGTATAGGGGTTCATACAGGTCCGGTGGTGGCAGGAATAGTCGGAATTAAAAAATTCGCTTATGATATTTGGGGCGATACAGTGAACATTGCATCCCGGATGGAAAGTAGATGTGAAGCAGGGAAAATCAATATTAGCGGTGCAACGTATGAGCTGGTAAAGGATACATTCGATTGCGTTTACCGGGGAAAGCTGGAAGCAAAAAATAAAGGCATGATCGACATGTATTTTGTAGAGAGCCTGAAAGAGGTGAAGGAACGGATCGGAGATCCTGTGGACAATTACGACAATCAGAATGTGTGATAATTAAATTCCAGGGTATATTAATCTTAAACCAAATCCAACAGATACAATGAGCTATCTTGATATTCCAAGAATCCATTTCGCCGGAAGATTTTTTACGGATCCATCAACGGTAAACAACGATCCCACACATTACGAACCAGATGTGACAGCGCCCTCTCCCTGGCAAAACCCTGACGGTAAACACCTGTTCCAACTTCGCAATTGTAGCATTACTTCCGCCGTGGGACCATCCGGTTTCGTGGAAAATGATTCAGTGATTGGCGCCGACTTTGAAACCAATGACCAGCCGGACTTACTTCCCTTAGGGACGCACCCAGCCAGAATTGTAGATATTGATGTGTATCAACAAAACATATCCACCATTTATGGAATGCAGGTAAAACTAACTGTGGGTGAGGATTTTATTATTGGAATGGTTGATCCGGTATCACTCAATTTATGTTGGTTTAACGCAGTATTGCCTTCCCGGAGTTGGGAAACAGGCGATTATGGACAAGACAGTTTTGGGGGAGACATGAATGCGTGCGGAAGTTTTCAAACCGTAATCCGTTTTAATGAAGCTGACTGGCCACAAACGTCTTCAGGCATTCTCAATACACTTCGTGCAACAACCACAACAATAGATCATCAATTGGTTGCTTCTTTTAAATTTGTATTGGACGGTTATCGTAATGTGCCCATCGATGTGGATTACCAAACAGGAAGAATTGTAGGAACTATAGGACCTTTGTTTGACAAGGAACCAATGAACAACCCCGGCCAGCGTTGGATGATGCCAAGAACATTCAAAGACACAGATCCATGGAATTTTCCCAGTTTCAATAATTGCCCTTTTAAGGTTGACAGCATCCGAAAAAAATTAACGATCGATCTTGCCAATAGTATTTGCAGGCAGACTGCAGGCGGGGCGCCTGTTGATCTGGGAAATGTTATGGCAATAGTTTCCTCGCCCGACCCTATCACTTCAGACATCAGCTCAGTAGACTATTCAGAAATCTCTTATGAAAATAATGCGCACATTACCGAAATAGATCTGAATGATATACAATTAAAACTATTACAATCAGGCTACCTGAAACTTGTAACATCGAGAAACGATATTGGCAATACGACCATTCTTGCAGAGGAGCAAATTGATGTTCAATTTGGTGTGGAGAAAAGAGAAATACTCCTGGAAGGAAATCCAAATGAAACGATTACTACAACCGTGTTTGTCAGCACAAAAGGAATTCCATTGGCTGGTAAACAACTTCACCTTGTTGTTGAAAGTGTTTATGGATACACTCCGGGGGCAACCGTTCCCTCAACCAACCCGGGAAATACCAAACAGGCTGAAGGCGCGCTGGAAGCGGTTATCAGTATTACAGACCAATACGGTTTTGCCACTGTGACTTTGAAAGTTGTGAAAGATCCCGGACAACGAACCCCGGAACTTGACGGACAGCTGTACTTTATCATTGTATTCGATCCGAATTATCCTCACCCGGACTGGAGCAAAAAAAAAGGTCCAATACCACCACAGGACCATATGATTTCCTGTAAAGTGTTTTCGCAATACACCGTAAATGAGAATCCGCCATGGACTGAAATTCAATCCCTGATGGAACCCTACATGAAGCTATATCCGGGTATGAAAAGTTTCATTGATCTTTCTGACGAACATACGTTTACTATTTTTGCCAGTAACCCCCCATGGTTCACTTTCGGAGAAAAAGGGGTATATAAGTTCCCGGGAAAAGATGCGCCTGTAATCAAGGCTGGCATCACTCCATACCTGATGACAAGACCTTTCAATGATCCAAGACTAATGCCTGTTTCCAGAGACCTGTCAAAAGCTAAAATTCTTACCATCATGTATTACATTCAAATTCTACAATCGCATTTGATACCTCCTAAAAAATAATCGTATGATTCTTTTACATAAATCATTTTACACACTGGCAATCTGTTTGTCAGTTACATTTCTTTTTGGTTGTGATGATGCCACCAATTCCCAACCTGCTGCAACCGGATCTGAAACTCTTTTACCAGATTCTGCAAAAATTCCTGCCAATGCAGAAGCAAATGCTTTGCCATACAACCTTGAATTTGTGGAGAATACTTATGCCGGAAAACCTCCGCTTCCAGGTTTGCAATCATATGTTTCTGCAGTATCAGACAGTGGCGAGATACTGGTGATAGGTGGTCGCAGCCAGGGTCTCCATACATTTAAATCTGCCCCTGATACTAATTTTGTCACAGAAAGTTCCAACAATTTCATTTATGTCATAAATCCCAAAACAGGGGATTACTGGTCATTCAATGTAGATAGTCTTACGCCTGATTATTCAGCGCCGCTGCAATCTACCAACCAGCAATTTTATCATGATGCATCTACCGACCAATGCTATGTAATAGGGGGTTATGGATGGAATGCAGCGAAAACAAATATGTTGACATTTAATTCCATCATCAGTTTTAAGTTGGAAACACTTGTGGCTTTAATAAAAGGACGTCAGCCGGCGGCTAAAATTTTAAAAAATATGCAGGTATCCCATGATGATAGATTTGCCGTGACAGGCGGTGCATTATTTAAAATGAATTCTCGTTTCTACCTCATATTTGGGCAAAAATTTACAGGGCAATACAGGGCATTTGGCGGTACCGATTTTGAACAGAAATATACCGAAGAGGTAAGGTCTTTCATTTTAAAACCAGGCACACTGAAAATTTTAAGTTACGGCAAAACGACTAACAATGAGGCCGACAAACCATTCCATCGCAGAGATGGAAACATTATTAATGGCATGGACCCTGCAACAGGCAAATCACGCATTGCTTCTTTCGGTGGTATTTTCCAGAATGGCCGAATCGCCCCTTATACTTACCCTGTTTACATCTATGGCCCTGCAGCACCGGTTTTAGACAGAAAGGTGGATCAAAAATTCAGTCAATATGATTGCGCTGTAATTTCAGTGTATGACACCAGCAATAAAGACAGCGGTAATGCCATATACCACACCTTTTTTGGGGGAATAGGCCATTATTATTATTTTCAAACAGACTCCCAAAAAGTAGCGTACGATTCTGTTACGCTGGAGGGAAGAAATGATGGGTTCCCGTTTGTTGCAGATGTATCTACATTAAAACTATCGGCGAATGGAAACTGGCAAGAATACATCCACACTTCCCCGATACCCGGGAACCGATTACTGGGTGCTAGTAGTAACTTTATGTTGAATAAACAAATAAAAGAAATTTTTGAAAATGGAGTCATTAACCTGGCACTGATACCTCCTGGTAAAAAAATAGCGATTGGATATATTTATGGTGGAATCGAATCGGAGAACCCTTTGCCTTTACAACCAAATTACGGAACTGTAGTTTCAAATATTCTCTTCACGGTTTATTTGACAAGGACGCCAACCGCAGCCATTCCCGCAAGATATGCGCATGAGAGTACCAAACAAGATTCCAAACTGCTTCGGCACTAAAAATATGAACTTTAAAAGCCAGTTGTAATTGTCCATAACGAAAACAGACTCGATATCTTTTATGTAAAATAAAAGTGCTTCGTGATAATATGCAACTATTTCAGGAAGGATTTTTTATATAGACTGTACACTTTTTGAGTTAGGTGCTACTAAAAATTACTGGGGGCAAGTATATAAGTCATAGTTGCAAACTCAGGACATCACTACATTTTAATTTCTATGAATCATTTATTTCCCGAACGAAAAATGCCCCCACTTTTGGGAGCATTTTTATTTTTTGAGACGGAATAAAATCTTTCCGTATAATATCTGATACTTATGAATGCGTATTAATGGCCGTCACCATCTACTGATTCTTTGACATCTTTAGCAGCATCACCAATCGCATTTCCGGCTTTTTTCACTCCGCGCTTGGTAGCATCCCATCCGTCTTCGACAGCCTGACCTGTTTTATCAAAGAAATTTCCAGTTTGGGTTATTATTTCCCCATCGGCTAACTTAACAGTTTTTTTCTCTTTTTTTACTTCTCCGTTCTTATACACTACTACGCCATTATCAAGCGTTACATTATCTTCGGCAACAACCCATTCGCCATTTTTCCACACCTTTAAAGTGCCGTCTCTATAGGTAGCATCACCTTCTGCGGGATTATAGACAGTTGTGTTTACCCCAGAGGTAGTGGAAGTGGTAACTAGTGTATCCGAATTTACGTCGGTAGTGGTGGTGGCATCATTACACGCTGCAAAAGTAGTTGCAAGAATTGCCAGGAATAATAGCTTTTTCATTTTTTTTTGATTTAAGTTTTAAAATCGATTTAGCAACCTCACTAATATAATTACTGTGCCAAAAAATTGGATTTTAGTAAAAATGAGCAACTTTTT
>JBDTKF010000038.1:0-11200 GCA_039935455.1 Ginsengibacter sp. | reverse complement strand
AGAGATCTATATAAAACGCCTGATTATTCTAAATGGAAAACTAACAAGACTTATAAAGAACAGGCGATTCTAAAGTTAGTAGCTCCTTCCCAAAAGCATTATGATCAGATTTTGTTTTTTTATTTTATTCAATATCATTTGCATTTGCAATTGAAAGAAGTAGCAAACTATGCGCACGAACGAAAAATTGTTTTGAAGGGCGACATACCGATTGGCGTTTCTCGTTTTGGTTGTGATGCCTGGGTGAATCCTGGTTTATTCAACCTAGATCAGCAAGCCGGGGCTCCACCCGATGATTTCGCTGTAAAGGGCCAAAATTGGGGGTTCCCAACTTACAACTGGGAAGAGATGAGTAAAGATAATTACAACTGGTGGCGTCAGCGGTTTGATCAAAAAGGCAATTATTTTGACGCCTTCCGCATAGATCATATTTTGGGCTTTTTCAGAATTTGGAGTATTCCCATGAACTCTGTTGAGGGAGTTATGGGGAGATTTGTTCCCGCAATTCCTGTTGATATTTCAGAGTTTTACCAACGGAACATTTCGTTCAACCACGATCGTTATTGTAATCCCTATATAACTGATAATATTGTTTCCGGTATTTTCGGGGAAAGTGCAGAAAAAATAAAAGGAAAGTTTTTGAATAAAAGTTTAGATGGTACTTATCAGCTGAAAGAATTTATCAATACTCAGGCTAAAATTGTAGATTATTTTAAGAACGAAGAAGATGAATTTGTAGAAAATGGTTTGTTCAGTTTAATTAGTAATGTAATTCTCTTTGAAGAAGAAAATTCCAATGGGCAAAAGTTTCATTTTAGAATTTCGATCGATAAAACTTCTTCATTTTTCCAACTGGATAACTACACAAAAAGTGTTTTGTGGCCTCTTTACATAGATTATTTCTATCACAGGCAAGATGATTTCTGGAAAAAAGAAGCGATGAAAAAATTGCCTTCTTTGAAACGAAATACCAATATGCTGGTTTGTGGTGAAGATCTTGGGATGGTTCCTCCCTGTGTGCCTGATGTGATGAATCAACTGGCGATCCTTGGTTTGGAGATTGAGCGAATGCCAAAAAATAGTGGATCAGAATTTTTTCATCCAAATGACGCGCCGTATTTATCTGTCGTAACGCCATCCACACATGACATGAGTACGATCCGTGGTTGGTGGGAAGAAGATCGTGAACAGACACAACGATTTTATAATTATATGCTTGGTCAGTATGGTGAGGCGCCTGTAAAGTGTGAAGATTGGATTTGCAAAAAAATTATTTTACAACATTTATATTCTCCGGCTATGTGGAGTATATTTCAATTGTCAGATCTTCTTGGAATGGACAATAAATTGCGATGGCCGAATCCTGACGAGGAAAGAATTAATATTCCCTCAGATCCCAATCATTACTGGCATTACAGGCTGCATCTTGACCTTGAAAGTCTATTGAAAGAGAATGATTTCAACCAGGAATTGAAAAAGTACATTGTTGAAAGCGGGAGGGCGGCAGGATGAAGCTCAAATATCGGATATCCAATCTCCCATTCAAACATCCTTTCACCATTTCAAAAGGAACGAAAACCCATCAAACAGCTCTGTTAGTTGAGCTTGAATTCTTTGGTATCCGTGGTTATGGCGAAGCGCCAGCGATTTCTTATTATAATATTTCGGTCGAAAAAATGATCGCGGATATTGAAGAAAAAAAACAATTCATCGAAAAATTCTCTTTTACCGAACCTGACAGGTATTGGCATTATCTTCATCATCTGATACCCGATAATCCTTTCCTGGTTTGTGCATTGGACATGGCTGCCTGGGATATATACGGCAAAATGAATCGCAAACAATTACACGAATTATGGAACCTGGATATCACGAAAAATCCTATGACGGATATTACCATCGGTATTGACACGATTGAGAATATGATTTCAAAATTGAAAGAAACACCGTGGCCCATTTATAAAATAAAATTAGGTATCGCTGACGACGTTCAGATTATACGGGAACTAAGAAAGCATACGGAAGCTGTTTTTAGAATTGATGCAAATGCGGCCTGGAAAGCTGCAGAAGCAATCGAAAAAATAAAGATCTTCAAAGAATTGAATGTAGAATTTATTGAACAGCCTTTGGCAAAAGATGATTTGGAAGGGATGGAATTTTTGTATGATAACGCTCCTCTGCCTCTGATTGCAGATGAAAGTTGCGTCTCAGAGCATGATGTCATAAAATGCAAAAAGTATTTTCATGGAATAAACATAAAACTGACAAAGTGTAGTGGAATTACTCCTGCTTTAAGGATGATCAAAATGGCGCATACCCTGGGAATGAAAGTGATGCTGGGAAGTATGAATGAAAGCTCGATTGGAACTGCGGCTATCGCACAGTTCTTGCCCCTGCTTGATTATGTGGATATGGATGGACCGTTGCTACTTTCAGAAGATGTGGCAGAAGGAGTGAAATTCGATTATGGAAAGATTATTTATGGGGAAGGATATGGATTGGGAGTTATGGTTGATCCATTTTAAATTTCCTAATTTATTTTACCAATCAGTAAGAAATTACAACCAAAAGTTAACAATAGTTTCCCCCTTTTTTATAGATTCAAAAGTTTTTTTTGCTCAAATAAATTTTCATCTGTTACTTTGCACCTCAATGAAACAAATTCTTCACATACATCATCCCCACTTTTTGCCGGAAGGTAAGCTGCGTTGATTTGTATGTAAAAATATATTTTCAGAAAGGCTTACTGCAAAGTGAGCCTTTTTTATTTTAAAAAATGAACAGATGTTAAAAATTGCGATTCAGAAATCAGGAAGATTACATGAACAATCCTTGCAACTTTTGAAAGAATGTGGAATAGAACTCAACAATGGGAACAGGCAGTTAAAAGTAAAAGCTTTTAATTTTCCTGCTGAAGCTTATTTTCTCCGTGACGATGATATTCCGCAATATGTTTGTGATGAAGTTGCTGACATAGGAATTGTAGGGGAGAATGTTTTTTTCGAAAAAAATAAAGATGTTCAAATTATTCGTAAGCTCGGATTTGGAAGATGCAGACTCAGTATCGCCATTCCAAAAAGTATGAATTATTCCGGAGTGAAAGATTTAAATGGATTAAAGATTGCTACATCTTATACAGGGTTGTTACAAAAATTTTTGAATGAAAATGACTTGAAAGCAAATATTCACGAAATCAGTGGGTCAGTGGAGATAGCGCCCGGCATAGGTTTGGCCGACGCGATCTGTGATTTGGTCAGTAGTGGCAGCACTCTTTTTACGAACAATCTGAAAGAAGTAGAAGTGGTTTTGAATTCGGAAGCTGCGCTTGTTGCCAATAAAAGTTTGTCTGAAGAAAACAATAAGATCCTTGATAATTTGTTATTAAGAATTGATGCAGTGAAAGCTGCAAAAAACTATAAATATATTTTGATGAATGCACCTGATCGTCAGCTAAAAAATATTTGCGCTCTGTTACCCGGAATGAAAAGCCCTACCATTGTTCCACTGGCAGAAAGCGGCTGGAGCAGTGTTCAGAGTGTTGTAAACGAAAATGATTTTTGGCAAGTGATTGAAAAATTAAAAGTGTTCGAAGCTGAAGGGATTTTAGTAGTGCCCATTGAAAAAATGATTTCATAAAAAGCAATCTATGAACACAATTATCATAAATCCTCCCCGTAATGATTGGTCCGGATTAATGTCACGACCCCAGATTGATTCAAAAGATCTCAATGGGACGGTTTTGAATATTATCAATACAGTAAAAGCCCAGGGAGATGTGGCGATGAAAAACTTTTCTTTACAATTTCATGGTTTCGCTCCCGCAAATTTGTGGGTGACTGCAGACGAAATTGCAGAATCGTCAAAAAAAATCCCTTCAGCCCTAAAAAAATCGATTCTGCTTGCTCAAAAAAATATCGAAAAATTCCATAAGCAACAGTTTGAAATTATAAAAAAAATAGAAACTTCTTCAGGCGTTGTTTGCTGGCGCAAAAGTGTGCCGGTGGAAAAAGTCGGCTTGTATATTCCCGGAGGAAGTGCGCCATTGTTTTCTACCTTGTTGATGCTTGCCATTCCGGCAAAGATTGCGGGATGTAAAAATATCCTGGTAACAACTCCTTCAAACAAAAATGGTGATGTAGATGCAACTATTTTATTTGTTGCAAATATCCTGGGCATTGAGAATATCTATAAAGGTGGCGGTGCACAAGCGATAGCAGCGATGGCGTACGGAACACAAACAGTGGAGCGGGTTGATAAAATATTCGGTCCGGGAAATCAATATGTTACCTGTGCAAAAAAGATGGTGAACATGGATGGTGTTGCTATAGATATGCTTGCAGGCCCCAGTGAGGTAGCTGTTTATGCTGATGAAACTTGCATCCCTGAGTTTGTTGGAGCTGATCTGTTGAGCCAGGCAGAACATGGGGGTGACAGTCAGGTCGTTTTGGTAGCAGCAAACGAACAAATAATCGAAAAAGTTATTTCAGAAATTCATCAACAATTACCGCAACTTCCGAGAAAAGAAATTATAGAGCGGAGTTTTTTGAACCGCAGATTTTTGGTTATAGAAAATACGGAGGAAGCTTTCGATTTTTTAAATGAATATGCACCGGAACATTTGATTATCGCTTCTGAAAATGCAGAACAGCTTTCTGAAAGTGTTCGAAACGCTGGTAGCGTCTTTCTGGGTAACTTTTCGCCGGAAAGCGCCGGTGACTATGCTTCCGGTACAAATCATTCCCTGCCCACCAACGGATTGGCAAAAACATTCAGCGGCGTTTCTGTAGATAGTTTCGTAAAGAAAATTACTTTTCAAAAATTAAGTGCTGAGGGGATAAAAAATATTGGAGAATCTGTAGAAATTATGGCCACAGCAGAAGGATTAACTGCTCATAAAAATGCAGTAAGTATTCGTTTAAAAAAAATTAAGGATGGAAAAATTTGATGCCGAAAATCTTGTACGGGAAAATATAAAAAAATTGAAACCTTATTCCTCTGCGAGAAGTGAATATCGTGGCAATGCAGAAGTTTTTATGGATGCGAATGAAAACGCGTATGGCTCACCATTGGATGAAGATTTTAATCGTTACCCTGATCCCCAGCAATGGCAATTGAAACTTGGCCTTTCAACAATTAAAGGTGTGCCGCCACAAAATATTTTTATTGGGAATGGCAGTGATGAAGTGATCGATCTTGCGTTTAGAATATTTTGTGAACCAAAACGAGATAACATTATCATTTGTCCACCTACTTATGGAATGTATAAAGTCTGTGCAAACATCAACGATGTAGAGGCGCGTGAAATCGTACTCAAGCCCGATTTTCAATTAGATGTTGAACAGGTTTTAACCGCAGTGGATGAGCATACAAAATTGCTTTTTATTTGTTCGCCTAATAATCCTACAGGAAATGATTTAAACAGAATAGAGATAGAAATGTTATTGAATAATTTTCCTGGAATCGTGATTATTGATGAAGCGTATATAAACTTTTCTATACAAAAAACTTTTATCAGTGAGCTGATGGAATACGAAAATCTGGTGGTCATGCAGACGCTTTCAAAAGCATGGGGACTTGCAGGATTGAGGCTGGGACTGGCTTTTGGTTCAGAAAAGATAATTGATCTATTTAATAAAGTAAAGCCTCCTTATAATATTAATCAATCTTCGCAACATCTGGCCATAAAAGCCCTTGATAATATCAAGGAAGTGAATATTAATATCAGAAACATTGTGGATCAAAGAAATTGGGTACATGATGAGTTGCAACAATTTAAGTTCATACAAATTATTTACACATCGGATGCAAATTTTATTTTAGTAAAAGTGGATGAGGCAGATAAGTTGTATCAATATCTATTGATGCAAAGGATCATCATTCGTAACCGTAGCAAAGAACCATTGTGTGAAAACTGTGTCCGGATCACTATTGGAACTCCTACTGAAAATCAAACATTAATAAATGCTTTAAAAAACTATGTCTAAGAAAATTTTATTTATAGACCGGGATGGCACCGTCATCATGGAGCCGCCTGTTACCAACCGGTTAGATGCTTTTTCAAAGCTGGAATTCTATCCACATGTGATAGAGTATTTAGTAAAAATTGTAAAAGAATTAAATTTTGAACTGGTAATGGTGACCAACCAGGATGGATTAGGGACAGATATTTTTCCAGAGGAGGCTTTCTGGCCTATTCAAAGTTTCGTTATCAAAACTTTTGAAAATGAAGGGATAATTTTTCAGGAAGTTTTGATTGACAGAACGTTTCCGCATGAAAAAAAAGATACCCGGAAGCCGGGTGTCGGAATGTTGAAACATTATTTTGATAAAGAAAAATACGATCTCGGTAATTCTTTTGTAATCGGCGACAGGCTCACTGATGTAGAACTGGCGAAGAACCTTGGCTGTCGGGCAATTTTTATAAATAATTTTCAGGAATTAGGAACTGGCGAAATATCCGTTTCTCAAAACGATTTGAAACAAATAACCGCTCTTGAAACGCAAAGCTGGGAAGAGATTTATCACTTTTTAAAACTGCCACAAAGAGAATTTTCACATTCGAGAAATACGAACGAAACGAAAATTGATGTAGAGATTAACCTGGATGGGAATGGGAAAGCGGATATAAAAACCGGTTTGGGATTTTTCGATCACATGCTTGAACAGGTAGCGAAGCATTCTGGTATGGATTTGAAAATTCATTGCCATGGAGATCTTCATATTGACGAACATCATACGATTGAAGATGTGGCTTTGGCCTTTGGCGAAGCAATGTTGTCAGCACTTGGTAATAAGAGAGGCATTGAAAGATATGGATATTTATTGCCCATGGACGATTGCTTAGCTCAGGTTGCTATTGACTTTGGGGGCAGGAGCTGGCTTGTCTGGAATGTGGAATTTAAACGAGAAAAGATAGGAGAAATGCCGACCGAAATGTTTTATCATTTTTTCAAATCATTTTCTGATGCATCAAAATCTAACTTAAACGTCAAGGCAGAAGGAACCAATGAACATCATAAAATTGAAGCAGTTTTCAAAGCATTTGCCAAAGCAGTCAAGATGGCCATTCGCAGAGATCCATTGAATAACTCTTTACCTACTACTAAAGGTCTGTTATGATCATTGTCGCTCTTCCATATTGCGGATTGACGGAGGCTTAAAATAGATTGAAAATGAAAATCGCTCTTATAAAATATAATGCAGGTAATGTCCAAAGCGTGTTGTATGCTTTACAACGGTTAGGTGTAGACGCTATTGTAACCGATAACGCAGATGAATTAACTTCTGCTGATAAAGTCATTTTTCCGGGTGTGGGAAATGCGTTTTCTGCGATGCAGTATTTAAAAGAAAAAAAACTTGATGAATTGATTGTATCACTAAAACAACCTGTTTTGGGAATTTGCCTGGGGTTACAACTGTTATGTAAATTCAGTGAGGAAGGAAATACCAGTTGTCTTGGGATCTTTGATATCGCGGTAAAAAAGTTTGATGATGCTATTTTTAAAAATACAAATCTGGTCCCGTATAAAATTCCACATATGGGATGGAATACGATTGACCATCTTTCTTCACCCTTGATGTATGGCGTTCCTGAAGATTCTTATGTATATTTTGTCCACAGTTTTTATGCGGAAATGTCACCTGAAACTATTGCTACTACTGAATATATCAATTCTTTTAGTGCTGCAGTTCATAAGGACAATTTTTATGGAGTTCAGTTTCATACAGAAAAATCCGGGAAGGCCGGAGAACAGATTCTTACTAATTTTTTAAACAGAATATGAATGGAAATAATTCCAGCTATTGATATCATAGAAGGCAAATGTGTGCGGCTCACGAAAGGTGATTTCGATCGAAAAATAATCTACAATAACGATCCTTTGGAAGTGGCAAAAAGCTTTGAAACAGCTGGAATTAGACGGTTGCATATCGTAGATCTGGACGGAGCCAATTCGCAACCATTAAAAAATTTGAAAGCACTTGAAAATATTTCGAATAACACTTCACTGAAAATTGATTTTGGAGGTGGTCTAAAAACTACAGCGGACATTAAGTCTGTTTTCAATGCAGGCGCTTTTATGGTGAGTGTAGGAAGTGTGACCGTTAAAAACCCTGACTTATTTTCACGATGGGTGATCAACTTTGGAGCTGATAAATTTTTTCCCGGCGCCGATGTTCTGCAAAAAAAAATAAAAATTCATGGATGGAAAGAAGATACCGGAATTGATATTTTTGATTTTATTCATGGAATCATTTCAAAAGGAATAAATCAGGTTTTCTGTACAGATATTTCAAAAGATGGAATGTTGGAAGGGCCTGCCACAAACCTTTATAATGAAATATTACTTAAGTTTCCATCATTGAAACTTATTGCCAGTGGTGGCATTTCATCTTTTGAAGATTTACTTGAATTGAAAGAAGCTGGTTGCAGTGGGGCGATTGTAGGTAAAGCAATTTATGAAGAAAAAATAAGTTTGAAGCAGATCAGAGATTTCGACTTAACTGATCGAAGGAACGATGAATAAGAATTGATTAAAATTTTACAATGCTTGCAAAAAGAATTATACCGTGCCTTGATATTAAAAACGGGCGAACTGTAAAAGGAATTAACTTCGAAAATATCCGAGACGCTGGCGACCCTGTGGAACTTGCTATGTATTATTCACAACAGGGCGCGGACGAACTGGTTTTTTTGGACATCACTGCGACAATTGAAAAAAGAAAGACTTTAGTTGAACTTGTAAAAAGAATTGCGGCCAATATCAACATTCCGTTTACAGTCGGTGGAGGCATTTCTTCAGTCGAAAATGCTTTTGAATTATTGCAAAACGGAGCCGATAAAATTTCTGTGAACACTGCTGCATTTAAAGATCCGGAGTTAATTAATTTGATGGCAAAAGAATTTGGAAGCCAGTGTGTAGTTTTAGCGATAGATACCAAAAAGGAAAATGACGGAAACTGGTATGTTTATCTCAACGGTGGAAGGTTGAAAACAGGAACGTTGGCATATGAATGGGCAAAATTGGCAATTCAGTTGGGCGCCGGTGAAATTCTGCTTACATCGATGAATAATGATGGAACGAAAAATGGGTTTGCAGAAGAGATTACTTCACTTTTTTCAAAAACATTCCCCATCCCGGTGATCGCTTCAGGGGGAGCCGGCACGATGAAAGATTTCGCAGATGTATTTACCAATGCCAATGCTGATGCAGCTTTGGCAGCAAGTGTATTTCATTTTAGAGAAATAAGAATCCCTGAACTGAAGAATTTCTTATCTGAACAAAATATAAAAGTGAGAATCTAAAGCAAATAATATTAATACGAAAAAGTAAAAGATACATGAAGAAAGACTATACTGACTTTGCAAGAAGAATTGATTTTTCAAAGTCATCATCAGGAACTGTTCCGGCGATCATCCAGGATTCTGCTACCAACGTGGTTTTAATGCTTGGCTACATGAACAAAGATGCTTTGCTGGAGACCATTGATTCAGAATTGGTAACTTTTTATAGCCGCAGTAAAGGGAGATTATGGGTGAAAGGTGAGACCAGCAAAAATTATCTGCACGTTGTGGATATAAAAACCGACTGCGATTTTGACACATTACTGATAAAAGCAAAACCAGATGGAAACGTTTGCCACACTGGCGCTGAAACATGTTTCAATGAAGAAAATTCAGGTAAAGATTTTTTGCGCAACCTGGAAAAAATTATCGAAGGAAGAAAGCGGCGTCCTGTTTCGGGATCTTACACTTCCACTTTATTTAAAAGTGGAATGAACAGAATGGCCCAAAAAGTGGGTGAGGAAGCAGTTGAATTGGTTATTGAAGCGAAAGATAATAATAATAAACTTTTTTTGAATGAAGCGGCTGACCTTATGTTCCATTATCTCGTTTTATTGCAGGCAAAAAATAAAATGTTGGATGATGTAATTGAAGTTTTGGAAAACAGGCATAAGGATCAAAAGTAGAATTGGGGAGAAACTGGAATAATACTAATCTTAATCTGTAATAGTTAAAGAAATATTTTTTTTATTATTAAAGAAAGTGGTCCAGTCGGTTCTGATTCTGCCGACGAGGGAGTATTACAGGTACGCAAAAATTAAGAATATCAAAACCATATTGAGTTTATTATTGTAAATGTGGACAAAGGAAAATTCCAATTTGGACCAGCTGACGCTATTAAAAAATGTTTCGTTTTTTTATAGGTATTATTCGGTTAGGCAACAGATTCTTTTATACAAAAATTTTGGAGGATACTTAACGAAAAGTAATAGATATGTAGAAGCTTGAAAGTTTCGGGTCTCATCAAATACTGAACTTTGTTTAACAGCTATTTATTATTAGATACAAGAATCAGAATCTGTAATTGAAATCAAATTAGAATGTTCACTCGGATAAAGTCTGAAAAATAGTATTGTAAACATCTATTGGTCTGATATTTTTATTTGAAGAGTTGCTAATAAGAACAGGATGGAATTCGGCGGGAGTTCTAACTCTTCCATGAGATCCCTTTACCAGTGTGGCATCTAAAGGAATTACATCCATTACGTATCTCAAGCCAATTTTTTTTTGAAGAAGTTTATATCCGGCGCGCAGTTTTGAGGTCATGAACATTTCCACCGGATCGTAGCCTGGTTTTTTATGAATGTCAACCATTCGGGCATAATCCGGAGCAAGAGCATCATCAAACCAAAAGTAATAGGTAAACCAGCTTTTGGCATCAGCCATCAACACCAAATCTCCGCTACGATGATGATCGATATGATACTCCTTTTGCGCATTCTTATCCAGGATCAATTCGATTCCGGCAACTTTTTCTAAAATACTTTTTACTTTATTAATTACTGACGGATCATTGATATAAACATGAGCTATTTGGTGATCTGCTACCACAAAGGCTTTCGATGCGCCGGGGTCAAGTAATTCCAATCCTCTTTCCACACGAATCTGCAATAAACCATATTCCCTGAATAAACGATTTAAATGAATAGGGTTATCAACAGGAGCGATACCATATTCAGAAAGAATAATGATCTGTGCATTCTTCTTTTCGAAATAATTAACTAATTGTTTGATGACCGTGTCAATCTCATTTAACTCTTTGGAAATCTTATTAAGATTAGGACCAAATTTTTGAAGGCAATAATCGAGATGTGGAAGATAGATCAGTGAAAGAGTTGGATCGTGCCATTTATCCGT
>JBDTKF010000037.1:0-53116 GCA_039935455.1 Ginsengibacter sp. | reverse complement strand
ATAAAAATTTAAGTGATCACGGAAACGAGGTTTGCTTTTGCACGATAGGCGATTCTTCCACATCAGAGGGTCATTTTTGGGAGACTATGAATGCCGCTGGTGTATTGCAAATTCCGTTAGCCGTTTTGTTTGGGATGATGGATACGGAATTTCTGTTCCGAAAGAATATCAAACCACCAAATCTTCCATTTCAAAAGCATTAAGTGGTTTGCAGAAAAAAGAAGAAACAAATGGGATTAATATTTATAAATTAAAAGGATGGGATTATGCAGGTATGTGCGAAATATTAGACGGCGCCATCAAGCACATCCGTGAAACGCATACTCCTGCTTTATTTCATGTAGAAGAACTCACCCAGCCACAGGGCCATTCAACGTCCGGCAGTCATGAACGCTATAAAACTCCTGCAAGGCTTGCTTGGGAAAAAGAATGGGATGGAAAAAAACAATTGCGTGATTGGATAATTGCAAATTCCCTCGCTGATGAAGATGAATTAAATGATATTGAAAACAATGCAAAGCTTTTTGTAAGACAATGCAAGCAAAATGCCTGGGAGAAATATATAAATCCTATAAAAGCACAGATAAACAAGGCCGTTGATCTTTTAAGAAAAGTTTCTTCAAAAAACGCTGAAATTGAAAAATGGATAAAAGACCTTGAGTCTCTGCGCGAGCCCATTAGAAGAGATGTGATGAAAGCTTTGGCCAGTGTTATTGAACTTGATTTCTCAAACGAGGACAAGCAGGAATTGGTGAACTATTACCAAAATTTATTGCAGGAAAATACTTTATTATTTGATAGGTATCTTTATAATGAAGGGCCCAAGTCTGCAATGAATGTAAAGCCGGTTTCGGCCGATTTTAAAGAGGATGTGGAAATGGTGAATGGCTTTGAAATTCTGAATAAATATTTTGATGCATTATTTGCCCATAACAAAAAGGTGATTGCTTTTGGTGAAGATCTTGGCCATATTGGTGACGTCAACCAGGGCTTTAGCGGATTACAGGAAAAATATGGAGAAGAAAGAATATTTGATACCGGCATTCGCGAACTTACTATTATGGGCCAGGGAATAGGCCTTGCTTTACGTGGATTGCGCCCCATTGCAGAAATACAATATCTGGACTATTTGCTTTTTGGTTTAGAGCCACTGAGTGACGATGTTTGTACGACTCATTTTCGTACCAGCGGACAGCAAAGCGTTCCGCTCATTGTCCGCACCCGCGGCCATCGTCTCGAAGGTATCTGGCATAGCGGTTCGCCAATGGGGATGATCATCAATGCACTCCGTGGTATGTATGTCTGCGTGCCAAGAAATATGACGCAAGCGGTTGGCATGTATAACACGTTATTGGAAAGCAATGATCCTGGGTTGATTATTGAATGTTTGAATGGATACCGGCTTAAAGAAAGATTGCCATCAAACTTACTTCAATACCGGATTGCATTAGGAGTTCCTGAAATTATAAATAATGGCTCAGATATTACCATGGTATCGTATGGTTCTACGTTGCGCATTGTTCTTGAGGCTGTAGATTTACTAATTAAAATGAACATCAGTTGTGAAGTAATCGATGTGCAAACTTTATTACCATTTGACATCCATCATGCCATATTGGATTCTTTGAAAAAAACCAACCGGATTGTCTTCATTGATGAAGATGTTCCTGGTGGCGCTGCTGCTTATATGTTCAACAAAGTGATGGAAGAACAAGGTGGCTATCGCTGGCTGGACGTGGCTCCCAGAACACTTACAGCAAAAAATCACCGACCTTCTTATGGAACTGACGGCGATTATTTTAGCAAGCCTAACGTTGAAGATGTTATACGAATCGCGAAAGAAATGATGGCGGAATGAAATTATAATCAGGGTTTTTTATTCGTTTACTGATTACTGAATTGTATTAAAATTATTAATGAATACCTCAAACAAAAAAATGCTAACAGGTCCTGAAAGACATTTCATTGAACAATGGCGCGAACAGAAAAGCGGACCCAGGTGGCAATATTATTTATTGTATTCTCTTGCGTGGTCTGTTGTTTCTTTCCTGGTTATATTCTTTCTCACCAAATTATTTACGAATTTATGGGAAACCGGTGGCCCAAATCTGATCTACGTTTTGATTGCAATTTCAATCGTCACAGGAATTTCTTCTACGCATTTCAATTATGTGAACAGTGAAAAACGTTACCATAAAATCCTGAAGAAAGAAAAGGAATGATACATTAAGATTATTAAATCCGTAAATCAGCTTAAGCTTCCACCTTCTGTGTTCTTTGCGTTTTCTTTCTCTCGTCTTCATCAAGAATTACTTTACGCATCCGGATAATTTTTGGGGTTACTTCAATGCATTCATCCTGTTGAATATACTCCATACATTCTTCCAGACTCATTTGAATTTTAGGCGCAATACGGGAAGCATCATCTGCTCCACTGGCCCGATGGTTGGTAAGCTTTTTGGGTTCTGTCGCATTTACGATAAGATCTCCTGGTTTGATGTGTTCCGCGATTATCTGTCCAATATAAATTTCTTCTCCCGGATCAACAAAGAATCGTCCACGGTCTTGTAGTTTATCGATCGAATACCCGGTTGTTCTATCCTGGTTTTTTGAAATTAAAACACCATTGTTTCTGCCAGGAATAAAACCTTTCCAGGGTTTATAATCAATAAACCGATGAGCCATTACGGCTTCTCCGGCAGTATTGGTAAGCATGTTAGAACGTAAGCCAATTAACCCTCTTGAAGGAATTTCAAACTCGAGATGTTGCATCTCTCCTTTGCTTTCCATAATAAGAAGTTCGCCTTTTCTTTGTGTAACCAGATCAATCACACGGCCACTATATTCCGATGGTACATCAACAACCAGGTTTTCGAAAGGCTCGCATTTTTTTCCATCTATTTCTTTAGTAATTACTTGCGGCTGACCGATGGTTATTTCATATCCTTCTCTGCGCATTGTTTCTACCAGGATACTTAAATGTAAAATGCCACGTCCATAAACCATAAAGCTATCCGCACTATCGGTAGGGGATACACGCAGGGCGAGATTTTTTTCTAATTCTTTTTCGAGGCGATCTTTTAGATGCCTGGATGTTACAAATTTACCATCGCGTCCAAAAAACGGAGAATTATTAATGCTGAACTGCATATTCATGGTTGGCTCATCCACGCTGATAATTGGCAATGCTTCCGGATTTTCAAAGTCAGCAAGCGTTTCACCAATATTGAATCCTTCTACTCCGACCACTGCGCAAATATCTCCTGCATTTACCTCCGCCACTTTCTTTTTTCCCAATCCTTCAAAAACATATAATTCCTTAACACGTGTTTTTTGTACTGTCCCATCCAGTTTCATTAAGGATAACGCCTGGTTGTCCTTGATAACTCCCCTGGCCACTTTTCCAACAGCAATTCTTCCTAAGAAAGAAGAATAATCCAAAGAAGTTATTTGCATTTGTAAAGTGCCGGCTTCATGTGATGGAGGCGGTACTTTTTCAAGAATGGTATCTAATAAAGGGAAAATATTATCTGTTTGTTCCAGTGTCGAATTCATCCAGCCTAATTTACTGGATCCATAAAGAGTCGTGAAATCAAGTTGCTCTTCAGTCGCATCGAGGTTAAAAAATAACTCAAAAATTGCATCATGAACCTCGTCCGGACGACAGTTTGGTTTATCTACTTTATTAATGACCACAATCGGACGAAGGCCTAATTGCAGAGCTTTTTGTAACACAAAACGTGTTTGTGGCATTGGCCCTTCAAAGGCATCTACTAATAAAAGTACGCCATCAGCCATTTTCAAAACGCGCTCAACTTCCCCACCAAAATCACTATGGCCCGGAGTGTCGATTACATTTATTTTTACTCCTTTATATGTAACAGAAATATTTTTACTGAAAATAGTAATTCCCCGCTCTCTCTCAAGGTCATTACTATCCATGATTAGTTCACCTGATTCCTGGTTATCACGAAATATGTTGGTACTGTGTAAAATCTTATCAACCAAAGTTGTTTTACCGTGGTCAACGTGTGCGATAATTGCGATGTTTCTGATGTCCATGAGTTGTTTTAACCTAAGGGCGGAATGCCCGAAATTTTTTAAGGCTGCAAAGGTACAATAAAACGGCTTGCCCGCAAGATTTAAAGTGGGATCGGACCGTTAAAAAAATTATATTTGTTTACACGTAATATTTTGATTTTATGGACAAAGAATTGAATACTGGTTTTATGTTTTAGTAAAATACCATTTTTACTTTTTTAATAAAAATTTTGACTTCACTCTAAACGAGACTTTTGCAGTAAAGCAACAAATAAATAAGATTTATATTTTCCAGGTTCATGATAGCAGCTCCTCCATACGAAAAAAATTAATTTTAGTAATCCGAGATTTCAATGAGTATTGTGTTTGTTCAATCTTTTTTCTGATTACTATTTTAGTGAAATCGGCGAAACTGGAATCATAATATTTTGAAATCTAATTCACTTTTCCCTTTCCCATATTCAGTCGTAAATTGCATAATCCTATGCCTTTTCAACTTAATTCATCATACAAGCCCGCAGGTGATCAGCCGATTGCCATTGAGCAACTTACCCGTGGCGTTTTAACAGGTGAAAAATATCAAACTTTATTGGGTGTAACGGGAAGTGGTAAGACTTTTACTATGGCAAATGTGATACAAAATGTACAGCGGCCTACACTGATACTCACTCATAACAAAACGCTTGTCGCACAGTTATATGGCGAGTTCCGGCAATTTTTTCCTGATAATTCTGTAGGATATTTTGTTTCTTATTATGATTATTATCAGCCCGAAGCTTATATGCCGGTGAGTGATACTTATATTGAAAAAGATTTGAGTATCAATGAAGAATTGGACAAGTTGAGATTGGCAGCGACTTCACAATTATTAACAGGAAGAAGAGATATTATTGTGGTGGCAAGCGTGAGTTGCATTTATGGAATTGGAAATCCAAAAGATTTTGCGGCAGGAGTTGTTCGTATTCAAGAAGGCCAGGTGATCAGCCGGCAGGGATTTTTACATTCGCTGGTAAACAGTCTTTATTCAAGAACTCAGGGTGATTTTGCAAGGGGAACTTTTCGTGTGAAAGGCGACACAGTCGACATCAATCTTCCGTATATGGATAATGGATATCGGATTACTTTTTTCGGTGATGAAATTGAAAGTATTGAAACGCTTGAATTAAGTTCCGGAAAGAGAATTTCAAAGGTGGAGAATGCAGCCATTTTTCCTGCTAATTTGTATCTGGCTCCGAAAGATAAGATGCAACAAATTCTTTACGAAATTCAGGATGAAGCGGCAAACCAGGCAGAATATTTTAAACAAATTGGAAAATATATTGAGGCACAAAGAATTTCTGAAAGAGTAAATTATGATGTAGAAATGATTCGTGAATTGGGTTATTGCAATGGCGTTGAGAATTATTCGAGATTTTTTGACCGGCGTGAACCCGGAACGCGCCCGTTTTGTTTGTTGGATTATTTCCCCAATGATTTTTTATGCATTATAGATGAAAGCCATCAAACGATTCCGCAAGTGAGCGGCATGTATGGAGGCGACCGCTCCCGAAAATTAATTTTGGTTGATTATGGCTTTCGTTTGCCTTCTGCATTGGATAACCGGCCGTTGAATTTTGATGAATTTGAAACCATGCTCAATCAGACGATTTTTGTGAGCGCAACTCCCGGGGATTTTGAATTGGAAAAAACCGGAGGAATAGTTGTAGAACAGGTTGTGAGGCCAACCGGATTATTAGATCCCCCGATAGAAATTCGTCCTTCCATTAATCAGATTGATGATTTGTTGGATGAAATTGATAAAAGAGTAACCAAAGGCGATCGCGTTTTGGTCACAACTTTGACCAAGCGAATGGCAGAGGAAATGGACAAATATTTACATCGGATCAACATCAAATCCAAGTACATCCACAGTGAAATTCATACGCTCGACCGGATAGAAATTTTGCGCGAACTGCGTTTAGGAGAAATTGATGTTTTGGTTGGAGTCAACCTTTTGCGCGAAGGTCTCGATCTTCCGGAAGTTTCGTTAGTGGCTATTTTGGATGCAGATAAAGAAGGATTTTTGCGTAACGAAAGATCGCTTACACAAACGGCCGGAAGAGCCGCTCGAAATGTAGACGGGCTGGTAATTTTTTATGCAGATAAAATAACGATGAGCATGCAAAAGACCATAGATGAAACAATCCGGAGAAGAGAGAAACAAATTGCTTATAATATGGAACATAATATAACCCCAACCACCATATTCAAATCAATAGAACAGATTATGGGTCAGACGTCGGTCCTGGATATTAAAGGTACCACGGCTTCTCCTTATGCGATTGAAGAATCAGTGGGAATGGCTGCTGCAGAAGATCAAATGGAATACAAAACAATCCCCCAGATGGAAAAGGCTATTTCACATTTGAAGCGCAAAATGGGGAAAGCCGCAAAGGACATGGATTTCATGGAAGCAGCACGATTAAGAGATGAAATGTTTCGGCTGCAAAAAGAATTGGAGGAAATGAAATAATTCTTTTTTTTAAAATCGCATCGTGAACTTTATTAGCTCATTATTTTTGAATTAAAAATGCCGGCTTTACTTTCAGAATTTTTTTATAAATCGTACAGCTTTCGTCATGTGCTCCAGGCAGGTATCCGCTGCTCATTAAAAATTCATTTACAATTTCACCACCTGTAAATTTGAAAGTTGATTTAAAGATTTTCACCCATTCTTCTTTGGTTTTCGGATGATGATTTTCTATCCATTTTTTAAAAGAACCAAATTCTTTTTGTAGTCGCAAAACCGTTTTGGCATTTTCAATGGCTGCATTTATTTTAAGTCGGTTACGAATAATCCCGGCGTCGCTCATCAGTCTTTCAAAATCTTTGTCTTTGAAAGAAGCGATTTTTTTTATGTCCCAATTATTATAAGCTTTTCTGAAATTTTCTTGTTTGTTCAATATGGTTGTCCAGCTAAGCCCCGCCTGATTAATCTCAAGAATTAATCTGCCAAAAAGCTCATCATCGTCTTCAATTGGAAAGCCATAAAACTGGTCGTGATAAATGCGGTGAACATTATTTTTATCCATTGCCAGCACAGCTTTGCAATAAGTAGTAGTTTTATCCATTGAATTTCTTGTTTGAAAATTGTGAAAATAAATAAAATTCCTTTCAAATTTTCATTATCTGATCATCAAAAAAAACTAAGTAAACCAACAAATATTCAACAATCTTATTTTATTGGTAAAATTCAAAATGACTCGTAATTTAAATTTCCAGGAAGATTACATTTTAGAAGATGAAAGAGTTTTGTTACGTCCTTTAAAAAAAGAGGATTGGACAAATTTGCTTTCTATTGCACTAAACGAGCCTGATACCTGGAAGTATTCATTGTTAAGCGCCGCAGGTGAAGATGGTTTGAAAAACTACATAAAGATAGCAATGCAGGCAAAAGAATCGGGCAAGGAATATCCATTTATTGTTTTTGATAAGAAATTGCAGCGATACGCAGGCAGTACAAGATTTTACGACATCAATCTCCCTTTCAAGACGTTGCTGTTGGGCTATACCTGGTATGGAAAAGATTTTCGGGGAACCGGACTGAATAAGCATTGTAAATTTTTATTGCTTTCATTTGCGTTTGAAAAACTAGGGATCGAACGTGTGGAATTTCGCGCAGATAATAATAATGAAAAAAGTATTGCAGCGATGAAATCTATCGGTTGTAAAGTAGAAGGCGTTCTGAGAAATAATCAGCCTACAAGAGACGAAGAAATAAGAAGAGATAGCATTATTTTAAGTATCATAAAAGAAGAATGGTTCGGAGGAACGAAAGAAAGCCTGGCTAAAAAATTGGCATAAATTGCCTTTTCAATTTTAATCCATCAAAATAATATCAATGAAAAGAGAAATAACTTCATGGTATAGCCCTTCCGTAAATAAAGAAATGCCGGTCGTTACGTATGGTGATTATGGATTTGCGCTTCTGTTAATTCCTACGGCTTCTGCCGATTATCTCGAATATGAAAGATTTCAGATGATTGATTCTATCGCGCCATTTATAGATTCAGGGAAAGTAAAAATATTTTCTATAAACAGCCTCAACAGCGAAAGCTGGATGAATAATGGAATGTTGGGCGAACATAAAGCAATCCGGCACAATCAATTCAATCAATATGTTCTTAACGAAGTGATTCCTTTTATAAAAAACAGTACGTCGCAAGAAACGCCTATAATCGCTTGTGGGGCTAGTTTTGGTGCTTTGCATAGCATGAATTTATTTTTGAAAAAGCCCGATATGATCAACGGTGTCATTGCTATGAGTGGTGTTTATGATTTGCATGAGTATACAAATGGATACAGTGACGAACAGGTTTATTATAATTCTCCGATGAACTATATGCCCAACTTGGCTGACAGCTGGTATTTGAACAACATTCGCAAGAGCAGCCACATTCATATTCTTTCTGGAGGTGGTGATCATGAAGATCCACAGGCGGCAAGAAATTTGGCTGGTGTTCTTTACAACAAAGGGATTAATTATGAATTGGATATTTGGGGAAATGATATGAATCATGACTGGCCTACCTGGAGGTCCATGTTGCCTCATTATATTGGATCGAGATTTTGATTCAGGACTTGAAAATAAAGATCAAAAAAGCAAAAGATTTCCTATTTAAAACGGTGATAATTTTTCCCTTCTTACTATTTTGTAAATTTACCGGATGGAAAAAAAATTGTTTCTACTCGACGCAATGGCGTTGATTTATCGTTCTTATTATGCGTTGATTCGAAGTCCAATAATTACCACAAAAGGTAAAAACACAAATGCGCAATTTGGTTTCACAAACACGCTTTTTGATCTTTTGAAAAGAGAAAATCCCACACATCTTGCTGTTGCTTTTGATACAATCGCTCCTACTGAAAGACATATAGATTTTGCGGCTTACAAAGCTCAGCGACAGGAAGCGCCTGAGGATTTGATATCCGCGATTCCGGACATTAAAAAAATTATTGAAGGTTTTAATTTGCCTTGCATCGAATGCGATGGTTATGAAGCAGATGACATCATCGGCGCTTTGGCACAGCAAGCTGAAGCGGATGGCTACCAGGTTTTCATGGTGACTCCTGACAAGGATTTCGGTCAATTGGTTACTGAAAACATTAAAATTTATAAACCGGGTTACCAGGGCGGTAAAGTGGAAATTATGGGTGAAAAAGAAGTGTGTGATAAATGGGGAATCAAGAATGTAAAACAGGTAATTGATATTTTGGGATTGATGGGCGATGCAAGTGATAACATTCCGGGAATTGCCGGTGTCGGTGAAAAGACGGCCGCAAAGTTGTTGGCACAGTATGATACGCTTGAAAACGTTCTTTTGGATGCTGAGAATATAAAAGGCGCATTGGGAGAAAAAATAAAAGCAGGAAAACAAATGGCCATTTTGAGTAAAAAATTGGCCACCATAATTACTGACGTTCCCTGCAAATTTGATGAGGAAAACTTTCGGGTTAAAGCGTATAATGTGGAAGCGTTAAAAGATCTTTTTACTGAGTTGGAATTTAAAAGTTTGGGTAAAAGGATTCTTGGTGAAGAGTACAATGTGTTCGTTATGGAAAAGACGGTTGTGCAAACAGATCTTTTCGGAAACGCAATGGAAGTTTCATCTCCATCAAAAGATTCTTCCCGTACCGCAGTGGATGAAAGAGCTACCGAAGAAGCGCCAGGTCTTCTGGCGCAAAAAAATATCAGCAATACACTTCATAGCTATCAGTTAATTGAAGGCGAAGCAGCCATTCTGAATTTGGTTCAAAAATTATTAGCACAAAAAGAAATATCTTTTGACATAGAAACAACCAGTATTGATGCAAATGAAGCCGACCTGGTTGGTTTGAGTTTTTCTTTTACACCCGGTGAAGGATATTATGTTCCTATGCCAGCAGACGAACAAATAGTAAGGAATTTGCTTTCCCTTTTTAAGATATTATTTGAGGATGATTCCAAAGTATGGATCGGGCAAAATATCAAATATGATCTGCTTGTTTTAAAATGGTATGGAATTGAATTCAAAGGAAAGATTTTTGATACCATGCTTGCGCATTATTTAATTGAAAGTGAAGGCCGCAGAAACATGGACTTGCTGAGCGCACAATACCTCGGATATCTCCCAATTCCTATAGAAGATTTGATCGGTAAAAAAGGAAAAAATCAGGGTACAATGCGTGAGGTAGAATTGGAGAAAGCCAAAGAATATGCGGTAGAAGATGCTGACATTACGTTACAGTTAAAAAAAGTTTTTTCACCTTTTTTGAAATCCAAAAGTGTGGAAAAAGTTTTTGAAGAAATAGAATCTCCATTAATAAAAGTGTTGATGGATATGGAGTTTGAAGGCGTAAATATTGATACTGACTTTCTGAATTCATATTCAAAAGAATTGGAAACAGATGCACGTCGTTGTGAAGAAAGCGTGTATGAACAAGCAGGTATGCGATTCAATCTTGCTTCACCCAAGCAATTAGGAGAGGTGTTATTTAATAAAATGCAATTGGGTGGAAAAGTAAAGAAAACAAAAGGGGGGCAGAATGCAACGGGAGAAGATGTGCTTCTAAAATTGGCAAAAGAAAATCCGATAGTCGATGATATTTTGAACTTCCGTGAATTGACCAAATTAAAATCAACTTATGTGGATGCATTGCCCCAATTGATTAATAAAAGAACTTCGCGGGTGCACACCTGTTATGGCCAGGCAATAGCCGTTACCGGAAGGTTAAGTAGTAATAATCCCAATCTTCAAAATATTCCGGTAAGAACAGAAAGAGGACGCGAAATCAGAAAAGCTTTTATCCCACGCAACAGCGATCATTTAATTATTTCAGCGGATTATTCGCAAATCGAATTACGGATTGTTGCAGCGATTAGTGGCGACCCGGCTATGTCTGAGGCTTTCCGGTTGGGAAAAGACATTCATACCGCTACCGCAGCGAAAGTTTTCAATGTAAAGGAAGATGAGGTAACAAAGGAAATGCGCTACAAAGCAAAGAGTGTAAACTTTGGGATTATTTACGGGCAGGGTGCTTTTGGGCTTGCTGAAAACCTGGGGATCAGCCGCACGGAAGCCAAAGAGATCATTGAAAATTATAAGAAACAGTTTTCACATATTGAAAAATATATGGAAGAGATGAAACAATTTTGTAAAACTAACGGTTATGTACAAACGCTGATGGGGAGGAAGCGTTGGCTGAAGGATATTAATTCTTCCAACTTTACAGTGCGTGGTTATGCAGAAAGGAATGCAATCAATTCACCGATACAGGGAACCGCCGCCGATATGATAAAACTTGCAATGATTGATGTGTATAACGAATTTAGGAAGCATAACTTTAAATCTAAAATGATCATACAGGTGCATGATGAATTGGTTTTTGATGCTTATAAACCGGAAATTGAAATTATAAAACCGATCATTATTGACTCAATGAAAAATGCAATGAAACTTCCAAATGATGTTCCGGTGGAAGCAGAAATTGGGGTTGGAGAGAACTGGCTGGAAGCACATTGATTGCTACTTTCAAAAATATCCGTATTCTATTAACTTTCATTCACGTAATTTTATAAAAAATAATTCTTGAACCAGACTATTTTTGCAAAAGATCTTACAAAAAAATATGGTAAGCGCACAGTAAATAATCAGGTTTCTTTCCAGGTAAGCCAGGGAGAAATTGTTGGGCTGCTTGGCCCAAATGGTGCGGGAAAAACTACGTCATTTTACCAGGTAGTTGGATTAGTAAAGCCGGATGATGGAAGCGTCTTTTTAAATGATTTAAATATTACAAAACTGCCCATGTTCAAAAGGGCTCAGATGGGCATCGGATATTTACCGCAGGAAGCCAGCGTTTTTCGAAAACTAACTGTCGAGGATAATATCGCTGCCGTACTTGAGATGACCAAGCTATCAAAGAAAGATCAGAAAGAAAAATTAGAAACGTTGATCAGCGAATTCAATCTTGCTCATGTGCGCAAAAGTAACGGGGATGTTTTAAGCGGCGGTGAAAGAAGAAGAACAGAGATTGCCCGCGCGCTTGCTGTTGATCCAAAATTTATATTGTTGGATGAACCTTTTGCAGGCATAGACCCGATTGCGGTTGAAGATATCCAGTCTATTGTTACCAAATTACGGTATAAAAACATTGGGATTTTAATTACGGACCATAATGTAAATGAAACGCTTTCTATTTGCGACCGGGCATATTTGCTGATTGAAGGCAAAATATTTATTGAAGGTTCCGCAGAAGATTTGGCGAAAAATGAACAAGTCCGTCGTTTATATCTTGGTAGGAATTTTGAATTGAAAAGAAAAGATTACTTGCATACAGATGTTTTCAAATGATCTGGAACCTGGTTGTCCGGAGGATGTCGGTCATTCGAAATTATATAAGAATATTTAATTGTAGAAAACCAAAAAGAATAAATTCTTAACTAATTAAACATAAAAAAACATATAAAAGTTGAAACTCCTCAGTCCCGTCATATCACGTTTAGCAAGAATGCGATTGTGGGGTGTTCAAAACTGGATTAGCTTCCCGATCTCTGCTCAGAGGAATGTATTGCAGCACCTGGTAACCCAGGCCCAATACACCGAGTTTGGCAGAAAATATAAGTTCTCAAGACTCTTTACAGTAAAAGATTTTAAACAAAGAATTCCCATTCAGGAATATGATGATCTGAAACCTTACATCATACGAATGATGGCTGGCGAAGAAAATATTCTTTGGAATACTCCCATCAACTGGTTTGCAAAAAGCAGTGGAACTACCTCGGATAAAAGTAAATTTATTCCCATCAGTGACGAGAGTTTGAAAGATATCCATTTCAAGGCTTCGAAAGATGTGCTTACCAATTATTATAAAAATTTTCCGGACAGCGATCTGCTTACAGGAAAAAGCCTGGTGGTTGGTGGAAGTCATCAACTGAACAACCTGGACAAAGACATTCAATATGGTGACCTCAGTGCTGTGTTGATGCAGAATACTCCTTTCTGGGGCAATTGGATTAGAACACCGGAATTGCGCATCGCTTTGTTGGATGAATGGGAAAGTAAGATTGAGGAACTGGCAAAAAATACGATCCATGAAAACGTTACTTCCCTTGCCGGCGTGCCTACCTGGACGATTATTCTGATCAAAAGAATCCTTGAAATTTCCGGTAAGAAGACTTTGAAGGAAGTTTGGCCAAATTTGGAATTGTATATGCATGGCGGAGTTTCGTTTACTCCTTACAGAGAGCAAATGAATCAACTGATTGGAATACCAATTAACTATCTTGAAATGTATAATGCAAGCGAAGGTTTCTTTGCTGCGCAAAATAAACCTGATGATGAAGGGCTTTTACTCTTCACCGATCATGGTATTTTTTATGAATTTTTGCCGGTAGAAGAATATAAGAAAATAAATGCACAAACAGTCGGTCTCAAAAATGTGGAACTGAAAAAGAATTATGCATTGGTTATTACTACGAACGGCGGGCTTTGGCGGTATCTTCTCGGCGATACCATTGAGTTTACTTCTTTGCGTCCGTTCAAAATAAAAGTGACCGGAAGACTAAAACATTTTATGAATGCTTTTGGAGAAGAAGTAATTGTTGATAACACCGATAAGGCCATCGCGATCGCTTCCGAAAAAACTCATGCTGTTGTTAAAGATTATACGGCGGCTCCGGTTTTTTTTACGGAAAAAAATAACGGAGCACATGAATGGCTGATCGAATTTGAAAAAATGCCGGATGATTTAAATTCATTTACTTTTCAGCTTGATGAAGCCTTGAAATCTGTGAACAGCGATTATGAAGCAAAACGCTATAAGAATATTGCACTTCGTTTGCCGATTGTTCATTCGTTGAAAGAAAACACGTTTAATCTGTGGCTTAAAAACAAAGGAAAACTGGGCGGTCAGCATAAAGTGCCCAGGTTGAGTAACGACCGGAAAATGATCGAAGAAATATTGCTGATACCCCAGAAATGAAACTGAAAAAATCGATTTTTTCTTCGTTTACTGTCTATCATAATACTTCCAAAAATGTATTACCCTATCATCTTTGAATTTGCTAAAAAAGGTGATGAAAATAAAATAATAAATGAAAAGAATAGTTCCAATTTTATGGATGATGTTCTGTTTGAACCTTCAATCGGAAGCACAAAAAATGCCGGCGCCCAACCAAAAAAATGAAAGCCCAACCATAAATCGAATGGTCATTGTGGATTCATCCATTACTACCAAAAATACCATCACTATAAAAGGGCAAACGGTTCCATATACTTCAAAAGTAGGTACATTGCCCGTTTGGGATGAAAATGGAAAACCGCTTGCGTCCGTTTTTTATACTTATTATGAAAGGACGGATGTAAAGGACCGTGCTTCACGCCCGTTGATTATTTCTTTCAACGGAGGCCCCGGAACTCCATCAGTTTGGATGGAAATCGGATATACAGGCCCAAGGATTTTGGATGTAGATAAAGAAGGTTTTCCCGTAGAGCCATATGGTCTTCACGATAATGTAAACTCAATATTGGACGTTGCTGATATTGTCTATGTTGATCCGGTAAATACAGGTTTCTCAAGAAAAGTAAATCAGGATGTCCCGGATTCAAAATTTTATGGTGTGAATGCGGATATAAAGTATCTCGCTGAATGGATCAATACTTTTGTTACCCGGAATAATCGTTGGGCTTCTCCAAAATTTTTGATCGGGGAAAGTTATGGAACGACCAGAGTCTCAGGACTTGCTTTGGAATTACAAAATGAACAGTGGATGTATCTTGATGGAGTTATATTGGTATCGCCAACTGATTTGGGAATTAAACGCGAAGGCCCTGTGGATGGAGCTTTGATGCTGCCTTATTTTTCAGCTACCGCCTGGTATCATAAAGCTCTTGCTCCGGATTTGCAAAACAAAGATCTTACCGATATCCTACCTGAGGTTGAAGATTTTACGATCAACGAATTGATTCCGGCATTGACAAAAGGTAGTACATTGACGGATGCAGAAAAAGAAAAAATTGCCGGTAGAATGTCACATTATTCGGGTTTATCACAAAAAGTGATCTTGCAACATAACCTGATTATTCCTGCTGACTTTTTTTGGAAAGAATTATTGCGTGATAAAGGATTTACCATCGGCAGATTAGATTCGCGCTACCGAGGTATTGATAAAGAGGCTGCGGGAAATTCTCCTGATTATAATGCGGAACTCACATCTTGGTTACATTCGTTTACGCCGGCTATAAATATATATTTAAGAGAAGAATTAAAATACAAAACTGATTTGAAATATAACATGTTTGGAAAAGTTTGGCCATGGGACGACAAGAATAATCGAACAGGAGAAAATCTTCGACAGGCCATGGCTCAAAATCCATTTTTACATTTGATGGTCCAATCCGGTTATTATGACGGAGCTTGTGATTATTTTAATGCGAAATATAATTTGTGGCAAATGGATCCCGGTGGTAAACTAAAACAACGTATCAGCTGGCATGGCTTCCGTAGCGGTCACATGATTTACATGCGTAAAGACGATCAGGCAGCAGCAAACGAACAAATAAGACAATTTATTATTCAATCTGTACCGAAAAAAGGGGAAGGTGCAAAATATTAAAAAGTGAAATGTTCGCAATGAAATGAGGTCTTCATCCTAAAAGAAAGCAAAATGAAAAAACTATAGAGTTTGAATGTTGGATATAATATCTTTCCACCCTATCCTCATTAATCCGAATTACTTATTTTTGAGTCCTTTTTCAAAAAATTACTATGATTGCATATTTGTCGGGAAAATTTTCATTTAAAAATCCAACGGTGGTTCATGTGGATGTTCAGGGTGTAGGTTATGAGGTGAATATTAGTTTGAATACTTACGCGCATATTCAAAAATCGGATGAAGGTAAATTATATACTTATCTTCAAATAAAGGAAGATGCGCACACATTATATGGCTTTTTTGATGCGGCTGAAAAAGAGATGTTTGTTTTGTTGATCAGTGTTTCAGGCGTTGGAGCAGCTACCGCACGTATGATGTTATCCGGCATGAAGCCTGAGGAAATTATCAACGCAATTTTGATGAAAAATACTTCTTTGTTAGAAAGTGTGAAAGGGATTGGGCGAAAAACAGCCGAAAGACTTGTGCTGGAGTTGAAAGATAAAGTTTCAAAAGTGTCTACAACTTCGCCTGGGAATCTTTCTGTTGACAATACTTTCAATCAGGATGCGTTAAATGCATTGATCGCTTTGGGAATTTCAAGATCGGTGGCAGAACTGTCAATTAAAAAAATCGTAATTTCAGATCCTTCTATAAATAATCTGGAAACCTTAATAAAAAAAGCACTAAAGTCAATTTGATAGAAATTTACCTTAAATAATTTGCGGATGTTATTCAGAAAGAAGTTAGCGCCAAATTATGTGGGGTTGATATTTTATTGGATTTTTTCAATAGTTTATTCTATTGTATTGCCTTCCGGTGTTAGCGCGCAGGATTCTTCTTCAATACGGAATGACAGTTTGCCTTTTCCAATTCAAGACAGGAGAGGTGATTTTATCTCTGCTTCTCCCAATGTGTATGATTTTCAAAACCCGCCAAATATAAATGATTCGATTGCTTATGATCCGATCACAAAAACGTATACCGTTTTCGAAAAAGTGGGAAATCGTTTTTACAGAACGCCAACCACTTATAGCGCTGAAGAATTTAGAGCATTGGAAGCAAAAAAATCGGAAGTCAATTATTTTCGAAAACGCGCCAATACCCTCAGTTTATTGAATCGTGGCCAGGTTAAACCAAAATTAAATGTGTATGACAATTTATTCAACAGGCTTTTTGGAAATGGGAAAATTGATATTCAACCTCAGGGGAATATTGATGTTACTGCCGGATATCAGGGTCAAAATGTGAAAAACCCAACTCTTCCCGAACGAGCACGAAGAAATGGCGGCTTTGATTTCGATATGGCCGCACAATTAAATGTAAATGCCAATATCGGGAACAAACTGAAATTCCCGATTAGTTATAATACATTAGCAAATTTTGATTTTACCAATCAATTAAAACTAGATTACACAGGAACCGATGATGAGATTTTGAAGCGATTTGAAGCGGGAAATGTTTCTTTTCCTTTAAGAAGTTCGTTAATTCCGGGTGCACAATCTCTGTTCGGAATCAAAACTCAGCTCCAATTTGGAAAATTATTTATTACCGGTATTTTAGCCAATCAAAAATCCCAAAGACAATCGATGAATTTACAGGGTGGAAATACGGCCACTCATTTTCAGATCAAAGGGAATGATTATGAAGAAAACCGGCACTTCTTATTGGCTCAATATTTCAAGAACAATTTCAATAAAGTGATGAGCAATGCTCCTGCAGTGATCACGCCGGTTCAGATCCTGAGGTTGGAAGTTTGGGTTACCAATAAAAGCGGAGCAACCAGGGATACCCGGGAGATTGTTGGCTTGATGGACCTGGGAGAATCAAACCCTTTTCATCCATTTACGGTAACAGGTACTTTGCCGGATAATAATACCAATAACGAATATGCTTCGATTATTAACAACGCAAGTAGCCGCAATTCTACTCTTATTAATAATCAATTGATGAGTATAGGACTTAGCCCTGTTCAGGATTTTGAAAAAACCTTTGCCCGCAAATTAGATTCGACGCAATATCTATATAATAAAAGAGCCGGTTTCCTTTCCCTGAGCCAGCCGTTGCAGGCTGACGAAGTTTTAGCAGTTGCATTTCAATATTCGTATAACGGCCGTATCTACCAGGTAGGTGAATTTTCCCAGGATGTGCCACCGGATTCTTCATCAAGCAATCAAAAAGTCTTGTTCTTGAAATTACTCAAAGCAACTTCGCAAAGACCTGCCCTTCCTATTTGGCAACTGATGATGAAAAATGTATATAGCGTTGGATATGGAACCCTTGACAGGCAAGGGTTTGATTTGAACGTATTGTATCAGCAGCCGGGGCTTGGCGCCAAAAGATATCTTCCTTTTGGCGATATTAACCAGGGAACTCCGATCTTGAAGTTGGTTAATTTAGACAGACTAAACAGTCAAAATGATCCACAGCCTGATGGCGTTTTCGATTACATCGAAGGCTTCACGGTTTTGTCACAATACAGCAGAATTATTTTCCCGGTGCTGCAGCCTTTTGGGCGTGATATTGCTTCAAAAGTCTTTAGTAATCCTGCGACAGCAGCAGACAGCCTGTACTATCCATTATATGATTCAATAAAAGCAATTGCGCAACAGCAATTTCCGAACCTTGACCGATTTGTATTGCAGGGCACAGCCAAAACAACTTCCACTTCTGACATCAGCATTGGCTATAATATTCCTCCGGGCTCTGTTTCGGTAAGCGCCGGCGGAAGGCAGCTTACGGAAAATATTGATTACACAATCAATTACGATTTGGGAACAATTAAAGTAATTAACCAGGCTATCATCAATGCCGGAATTCCCGTGCAGGTTAATTATGAGAACAATGCTTCTTTTGGTTTGCAACAAAAAAGCTATTTGGGATTGCGTTTGGATTATCTACTTAAAAATACAGCCAAAGAGCAATTTGCTTTGGGTGGAACAATGGTTCGCCTTAGTGAGCGGCCTTTCTTTACGAAAGTTGATTATGGCGAAGATCCTATACGAAACACGATGTACGGTGTGGATGGAAGTTATAGAAGAGACATGCCGCGGTTGACAAAAATTTTAAATAAGCTTCCTTTTTACAATTCAACAGCTCCTTCATCCATCAACGCATATGCTGAAGCTGCATTTTTGAAGCCCGGCCATGCTCCACAAATTGGAAAGGGAAACAATGGCCTTATCTATATCGATAATTTTGAGGGAAGTAAAAGTGATATAGATCTTCGTTTTCCACCGATAAGCTGGGGGTTAGCCTCAACACCTCATGGTGCAACTGATAAATCGGGCACTATTCTTTTTCCGGAGGCTGATTCGAGTAACAGTTTGGCTTATGGAAAAAACAGAGCCGCGCTGGCATGGTATCAGATTGAACCGACTTTACAGGATCCGAAAAATGTGAATAATCCACTGAAAGGAAATAAAAAATTACTTTCGGATCCGCGGGTCCGTGCAATTTCTCAATCTGAAATCTTTCCTCAACGTACCACAGATTTTGGACAAAACCAGTTGATTACTTTTGATCTCTCTTATTATCCTACTGATCGTGGCCCATACAACTATGATGCTTCCAAGGCAAATTTGGGTGCAAATGGAAAGTTTTTATTTCCTAAAAATAAATGGGGTGGATTGATGCGAAGTCTTGACCAGACTGACTTTGAGACTGCAAATATTGAATACATTGAATGTTGGGTTCAGGATCCTTTCATAAATAATGCAACCAGTAGTGGCGGCCAGTTTTATATTAATCTTGGAAATGTTTCGGAAGATGTTTTGAAAGATTCAAGAAGATTTTACGAAAACGGATTGCCAACCCCTAATTTGCCGGCACAGGTTGATAAATCTATTTGGGGCCTCGTACCGAGAAACCCTATCCAGGTAACAAATGCTTTCAGCAACGACCCTGCTGACCGCCCTTTCCAGGATGTTGGTTATGATGGATTGTCCGATACAGCCGAAGTAAATTATAGAAAGAATGATTATCTTAATTTATTGGCTGCTAATTTCGGTACAGGCTCAAAAGTATACCAGGATGCACTTGCTGATCCATCCTCCGATAATTATCAATATTACCGTGGCAATAAACTCGATGCTGAAAATGCAGATATATTGGCCCGCTACAAAAAATTTAATAATCCGCAGGGAAACTCGCCGATTGCTGATAATAAGTCGCAATTTTCTTCGGCGGCTACTTTATATCCTGACCAGGAAGATTTAAACCATGATAATACCTTAAATGAAACTGAAGAATATTTCCAATATATTATCGATTTGAAGCCACCGACTGATCCTGAAATGAATATCGGAAGTAATTATATTGTTGATAAAAAAGTAGTGGGTGTAAAATTAGTGGATGGAACGAGCAGGAATGAAACCTGGTATCAGTTGCGTATTCCTATTGATTCTTATGATAAAAAAATCGGAAACATTCCGGATTTCAAATCAATCCGTTTTATGAGAATGTTTTTGACTGGTTTTCAGGACAGCATAACTGTTCGTTTTGGAACTTTAAGCCTGGTAAGAAATACGTGGAGAAAATTTCAGTATAAACTCGACACAACCGGAAATTATTCTCCGGCAACTAAAAATGATTTCAATGTAGGTTCCGTAAATATTGAAGAGAATGACAAACGCACACCATTGCCTTATCGGACCCCGCGTGATATAGAGCGAGTTCAAACATTAAGTAATAATGGCGTCAACCTGTTGCAGAATGAACAATCTCTAACACTTCAATTTTGCAATCTGGCAAAAAACGATGGCAAAGCAGTTTTCCAAACCTATGCTAACAGGGATCTAAGGCAATTCAAGAAGCTTGAAATGTATATTCATGCTGAAAGGAATGAGATCACGACATTAAGTAATAATGATTTGACAGCTGTTGTAAGGATCGGAAGCGATTTTGCGAGTAATTATTATGAAGTAAGAATCCCTCTAAAATTAACTCCGCTAAACTTGGGGTTAAATCCAAACAGTAATGAATATAATGATACTTTATGGATAAAAAGCAATAACCTAAATCTGGATCTTGTTGATCTGACTAATCTAAAAACAAAAAGAAACCTTTCCAACATTCCTCTGAATGTTCTGTATTCACAGCCAGAATCGAATGGGCAGACTTATGCCATCATGGGGAATCCAAATCTTGGTGAGATAACCGGAATCCTGATGGGTGTAGAAAATTCAAAAGCTGTTTCGGCTTGTGGCGAAGTGTGGTTCAATGAACTGCGCCTGTCATCTATGGATGAAAATGGGGGTTGGGCTTCGTTGGGCCGGATTGACGCAAATCTTTCTGACCTCGGAACAATTTCTGTTTCTGCAAACACGCACAGCAATGGTTTCGGGACTTTGGAACAAGGAATAAATGAACGGTTCAAAGACAATTTTGTTCAATTTGATGCCGCTGCGACGCTGGAACTTGGAAAGCTTTTACCTAAATCGGCTGCTTTATCGATACCGTTTTTTGCAAGTATTACGAATTCAATAAGTACACCACAATATGATCCGTTTGATATGGATCTGACTTTGAAACAGAAATTGAACGCAGCTACAACAAAAACCCAAAAAGATTCTATTCGGAGTAATGCTGTTGACTTCGCTTCTATCAAAACCATCAGTTTTAATAATGTTCATAAGAATAGAACGAGCAACAAAAAACCTCAACTCTGGGATATTGAGAATGTGGATGTAAGCTATACATACACTAAAACAGAAGCCCACAACCCACTGATCGAATATAATAATGTGACGAAGCAACAGGGAAGTGTGGGATATAATTTTATGCCACAATCAAAATTTATTTCCCCTTTCAAAAAAATATTTAAAAAAGGAAAAACACATTGGTTTGATCTGGTAAAGGATTTTAATATCAACCCGGTTCCGTCGCAGCTCACATTCAAAGCCGATATTTTCAGACAATTTGGGGTTATAAAACCAAGGAGTATCGGAGGTGATAAATTTCAAACCCCCGAAACTTATGATAAATTTTTTACGTTCACCAGGAATTATATTTTAAGATGGGATCTTACGCACTCAATCACTCTTGACTATTCGGCAATCAATAATGCAGTAATTGATGAACCCTTCGGCCGGTTAGATACAAAAGCTAAAAAAGACAGTGTGAAAAATAATTTTTTTGATGGAGGAAGAAATACGTTGTTTAATCAAACAATCAATTTTTCCTACAACGTACCCTTATCAAAATTTCCGCTGACTGACTGGATCAATATGCATCTCGATTATACAGCAACGTATAGTTGGATCGGCGCTTCAAGATTGGCCATCAACCTGGGGAATTTTTTAGAAAATGGACAGCAGGAAAATGCAACAGTTCAGCTTGATTTTTTGAGATTATACAGCAAGTCAAAATGGTTGCGCGCTATAGACCAACCACGACAACCGAAACAACCCGCCGCAAATCCTGCAGATTCATTGCAACCAAAAAAGCCATTAGTGAAAGTTCCGGCTAATGCGAATGCATTGCCTGAAGTAAATGGTCTTTTAAGAACATTTGGTAAACTACTGACCAGTGTGAAATCCATTAATGCTTCTGTGTCTCAAAACAGTAACACGAGGTTGCCGGGATATACTGACAGTACTAAGATATTGGGAGAGAATTTCAAAAGCATGGCTCCTGGTTTTGGATTTATTATGGGGCAACAACCGGATAGTAATTGGTTAAATAACGCAGCAAGAAGAGGTTTGATCACAAGAGATTCTAATTTTAATGATTTGTTTGTTCAAAGTTTTGATCAGAAAATTACGCTTGCTGCTCAACTGGAACCGATCAGGGATCTGGCAATAAACTTGAATATCGGCAAAACATTTACAAAAAATTATTCAGAAACTTTTAAGGATACCACCGGCACCGGGAACCATTTTTCACATTTAAGCCCTTATGTAAATGGTGGGTTCAACGTAACTTATATTGCCTTCAATACTTTATTTGGGAAGTATGATCCTAATAGAATTTCGGGAACATTTTTGAAATTCCAGGATTATCGGAAAATTTTATCACAAAGATTAGGCACTAAGAATACATACAATAAACTGCAGGGAAATCCCAGCGGTGCTGATGGGTACGCACTGGGCTACGGCAGATACGCTGTGGATGTTTTGGTTCCCGCGTTTATTGCTGCCTATACTGGTCAGGATCCAACAAAAGTTGCCCTGATCAAGCAACAGAATTCTAATATAAAATCAAATCCGTTCAGTAGTATTCTGCCAAAACCCAATTGGAGCGTGGCATACAATGGCCTGAGTCGGCTTCCTGTGATGGATAAAATATTTACAAATTTTTCGATAACTCATGCATATAATGCAAGTCTGGGAATGAATAGTTTTACTTCGGCTTTATATTATCGGGACGTCTCCCGTTATGGATATCCATCATTTATTGATACAACCGGCGGAAGCAGTAACTATATTCCTTTTTTCCTGGTTCCAAATATTACCATTCAGGAACAATTTTCTCCATTGATTGGAGTTGATATGACTTTTACCAATCAGCTTTCATTGAAATTCAATTATATCAAGCAAAGACAATTGAGTTTGAGCCTGATTGATTATCAATTGAGTGAAGTCAGATCTACGGAAATTACATTTGGTGGCGGGTTTCGCAAAAGGGGTATGAAACTTCCCTTCAAAGTTCCGTTCTCTAAAAAAGATACCAGGAAACTGGATAACGAATTGAATTTTAATCTTCAACTAACTTTTAGAAATAACGTTTCCTCTAATAGTATTTTGGATCAGAATAGTGCGTTTGCAACGAACGGCAGCAAGGAAATTTCCATTAGTCCAACTTTGGATTACTACATCAGTAACCGCATCAATATTAAATTGTATTTTGATCAGAGACGCGTAAATCCTTATATTTCGTCATCCGCTCCGACGATTGATACACGAGCTGGTGTACAGGTGCGCATTTCTTTGGCACCTTAATTCGATAATATTTTGTAAGACAGTAAATAAACAAATAAGTGGATTTCTTATTTGCTGGTGAATCGGATGCGAAGTCTTATTCACCAATGTGATATTTCTAAATAGAAAACCCTTCCAATTTAATGAGAAGGGATTTCTTTGAGGCTTGAGAGGTAAGCAGACTTAGAGAGCAATTTGTTTTTCTGTCATCAATTTTCTTAGATTAATAAGTCCGTAACGCATACGGCCAAGTGCTGTGTTAATGCTACAGCCAGTTATGTTACTTATTTCTTTGAAACTTAAATCTCCGAAATGACGCATTACAATTACTTCTTTTTGATCTTCAGGCAACATGTCGAGCATCTTTCTAACTCTTTCATGACTTTGTTGCTGCATCATTTTTTCATCCACCCCTGGTTCTGAGAAACATAATAATTCAAAAATGTCATGATTATCACTCGTTTTGATAGAAGGGCTGCGTTTGACCTTCCTGAAGTAATCAATACATAAATTGTGGGCAATGCGCATTACCCAGGGTAGAAACTTTCCTTCTTCATTATACCTCCCAGTATTTAATGTATCAATTACTTTGATAAAGCAATCCTGAAAAAGATCTTCTGCGAGGAATTTATCTTTTACAAGTAAATAGATGGAGGTGAAAATTTTGTCTTTGTGACGTTCTACAAGAGTAGAGATCGCTTCGCAATTGCCATTAAGATAAAGATTGATCAATTGCTGATCGGTAAAACTATTCATGGTTTTCATTACCTGATTGGAATTTAAGGTTTAGGATATTGTGTAAGTTCCAATTTTAGGGAAAATAATGAGATAACTCAGTGCGGTATGCAGAAGGGTTCTTCATACTTTCAGGAAAATTGGAATGCTAAAATTAAATTATAATTTCATACTACCAAATGTAATATTGCTTTTTTTTTAGGAAATTCGAAAATAGAGGGTTATCACTTTTATAAATGCTCCGTAAAATTACGTTTCGCTATTTTTGCTAATTACAAATGAATACAACTAAAACCGGTACGAAGAAAACAACTCATTTTGCTGTCAATAATATCTTTATAAAAGGTGCAAGGGTTCACAATCTCAAAAACATTGATGTAGAAATTCCAAGAAATAAATTGATTGTAGTAACGGGAGTTTCGGGGTCTGGTAAATCTTCGTTAACGATTGATACGTTGTTTGCTGAAGGCCAAAGGCGCTATGCTGAAAGCATGAGTGCTTATGCCAGACAATTTATGGCAAGAATGAACAAACCGGATGTGGATTATATCAAAGGGTTATGCCCGGCGATTGCTATCGAACAAAAAGTGACTACCAGAACGCCACGATCTACCGTTGGAAGCATGACGGAGATTTACGATTATCTCCGGCTTTTGTTTGCAAGGATCGGAAAAACTATTTCTCCCGTATCCGGCAGAGAAGTGAAAAAAGATGAGGTAGCCGATGTCGTTCATGCAATCAATAATTTGAAGAAAGCTGATAAAGTGCTTCTACTGGTGGCTTTCAAACAGATGAAAAACCGGGATATCAAGGAGGAATTGCACATTCTGATGCAGAAAGGGTTTTCAAGAATTGCTTCAGTTGATCCCTCGAAAAATAATCAGTTAGAGATCTTGCGGATTGAAGATCTTGAAGAGAAAAAGGATCTGACTTTATTTTTTGAACACCGGACGTCATATATTTTAATTGACCGTTTAATAGTAAAAGATTTTGATGAAGATGATAATCATCGCATCGCTGATTCAGTAAATACGGCTTTCTACGAAGGCGAGGGTGAAGTAATACTTGAGATAAATGACAAAGATCATTTGCATTTTTCAAATCGTTTTGAACTGGACGGAATAAAATTTGAAGAGCCGGTTCCCAATTTGTTTTCATTTAATAATCCTTTCGGAGCATGCCCGGTTTGTGGTGGATTTTCGCTCGTTCTTGGTATAGATCCTGACCTGGTTTTTCCTGACAAAAGATTGAGTGTTTATGAAAATGCCGTTGCGCCATGGAGGGGAGAGAAATCCGCTTTATGGAAAGAAAAATTGATAAAAGCTGCCAGGCATTTTGATTTCCCAATTCATAAACCGATCATTGATCTTACCGATGCTCAATATAATTTATTATGGACCGGTAATGAATTTTTCGAAGGAATTAATGAATTCTTTGAAGAAGTACAACAAAATTTATATAAAATTCAATATCGGGTTTTATTGAGCAGATACCGCGGTAGAACCATTTGCCCAGAATGTCAAGGTTATCGGTTAAGAAAAGAAGCATTGTATGTACAGGTTGAAAACAAAAACATTGGTGAACTCTGCGAAATGCCTGTAAAAGATTTGCAGAAATGGTTTTCAACACTTCAATTATCTGATTTCGATACCACCGTTGCAAAAAGAATTTTAATAGAAATAAATACTCGTTTAAAAGTACTGATTGATGTGGGGCTTGGCTATCTTACTTTGAATCGACTTGCGAATTCGCTGAGTGGTGGCGAAAGCCAGCGTATTCAGTTAACCCGCAGTTTGGGAAGTAATCTGACTGATTCGTTATATATTCTTGATGAACCTTCTATCGGTTTGCATTCGAGAGATACTGAGAAACTGATCCAGGTTCTAAAAAATTTGCAATCACTCGGTAACACTGTTGTTGTAGTTGAACACGATGAAATGATCATGCGTAAAGCAGATCATATTATTGATATGGGACCTCTTGCAAGTCATCTGGGTGGCGAAATAATTGCAGAAGGAAATTATGATCAGATCATTCAGAATCCATTAAGTCTTACTGGAAAATATTTGAAAGGGACATTAAAAATTGAGCCGCCAAAAAATGTCCGGAAGTGGAATCGGTTCATAAAAGTTGAAGGAGCACGACAAAATAATTTGAAAAATATTGACGTAGTTTTTCCATTGAATGTTTTATGCCTGGTAACTGGTGTGAGTGGTAGTGGGAAGACAACCTTGGTAAAACAAATTTTGTATCCCGCATTAAAAAAGATAAAAGGAGAATATGCTGAAAAAATTGGATTGAGTAAAGGAATTTCGGGCGATGTAGATTTTATTTCGCAGGTAGAAATGATAGACCAGAATCCTATTGGAAAATCATCGCGGAGCAACCCGGTTACTTATATAAAAGCATACGATGAGATTAGGGAATTATTCAGCAAACAACCTTTAAGCAAGATCCGTGGTTATCAGCCAAAACATTTTTCATTTAATGTAGATGGCGGCCGATGCGACACGTGTAAAGGCGAAGGCGAACAAGTCGTGGAAATGCAATTTCTTGCAGATGTACATTTGGTTTGCGACGTTTGCAATGGTAAAAGATTCAAAGAAGAAGTGCTGGAAATAAAATACAAGGATAAAAATATTTCAGATGTGCTGGGCATGAGTGTGGACGAAGCAATTGAGTTTTTCTCAAAAGATATATCTTCCAAAAAAAATGAAATTACAGGTGCGGATGTTGCCAAAAAGATTCAACCATTAAGTGATGTGGGCCTTGGATATATTAAGTTGGGCCAATCTTCTGATACGCTCTCCGGGGGTGAAGCGCAGCGGGTGAAACTTGCTTCGTTCCTGGGAAAAGGAAAAGGGCAGGGCAACCTGTTATTCATTTTTGATGAACCAACAACGGGGCTTCACTTTCATGACATAAAAAAATTACTCAAATCATTTAATGCCTTGATAGAACAAGGGCATTCTATTATTGTAATAGAACACAATATGGATGTAATAAAATCAGCAGATTGGGTGATTGATCTCGGCCCCGAAGCGGGTGAAGAAGGCGGTAAGCTGGTATACGCCGGTATTCCGGCAGGATTGAAAAAGATCAAAGAAAGTTACACAGGGAAATATATTTAAAGGTCAAAACTTCGTTTACTATTCAACCGTCAATGAAAACGTAATCATACGTGAATTAATTTTATCAATAACGTTTGAATATTTAAGATTAGGATCGCGGGCGTGAAGGTTCCTGACTCCACTGCTCAATTTTATTTCAGGGGATAAAACGAAATAAGGAAAGTAAATATGAAAGCCCAAGCCCAGTTCTAAACTCAGGTCAGATTTATTTAGTTTGATGAGATCTTCGGCCTTGGAAGCGCCCGCATTACTGGCAAGATCATAATCAAATTTTCCTCCGGCAATTGTATAAACCTTAAAATTTCCAATACGATCACTGCTAAAGGCAATATGTACGGGAAAACTTAATGTAATTGATTGAACTTTTTTTGTGACCGAAGAATCTTCCTCATATTTTTGGGTATATAAAAATGCCTTTTCAGAAAAAGTAAGATCCAGCGGATGTAACCGAAGATCGAAATGATTGTTCATACGAACGTTTACCAACCACGCTAAATTAATCCCAGGGTTATTGATGCTTTCCACATCCATTATAGAATCGGATTGTAAAAAACGCGGGTGATGTGTAAAGTTAAAATGAGATTCATTATAGCCAATATTGATCCCAAAATGATAAGGCTTATTATCATGATCAATTTGGTTGATTTGTCTTTCAGACTGAGCGAAAGCAACAGTTGAACAAAACAAGATGGATAGTATAAAAACTATTTGTCGGCGCAATAAATGGTGCATATTCCTAAAGTCAATGTTTTGTAAAAAGCGTTTCGATAGTCTGATTGGTTTAAAATTTGAATGAATGATTTTTTTTCAGGAAACTTAGAAACAGAATCGTTTAAATATTGATATGCTTCATTATTTTTTGCAATAATCTTTCCAATTTTTGGTGTTATAAATTTCATATAGAAACTATAGGCTTGCTTTATCATCGGTAAAGATGGCTTTGAGCACTCTAAAATTATCAATTTTCCACCGGGTTTTAAAACTCTTTTTATTTCTAATAACCCTTTTTCCAAATTCTCAAAGTTCCTTACTCCAAATGCGACTGTGACTGCATCAAACGAATTATCAGCCAATGAAATTGCTTCGCTGTCACCTTTTATCAATTCGATAAAATTGCCGAGACCTGATTTGGCAATTTTTTCGCGACCTATTTTTAGCATCTTATCACTAATGTCAATCCCTGTAATCTTTTCCGGTCTTAATATTCTATAACTTGTTAAAGCAAAATCTCCGGTTCCGGTCGCTACGTCTAAAATCTTTTTTGGATGAAATGGCAGTAATTGTTTGATTGCTTTAGTTCTCCACCCAACATCAATTCCCAGACTTAAAACACGATTCAAAAAATCATATCGATATGCAATTTCATCAAACATATTTTTGACCTGTATCTTTTTGCTTTCGGTAGAATTTTTGAAAGGGACAACTAAATCGTGGGGATAAATGGTCATTGTCCAAAGATACCTTTTTGAAATTATAAGTTTCCCTGTTAAGAATTCTTTCACTTTTATTTCTGGAAATCAGCTTCGGCTTTGAGCATTCGGCCTTAAATTGCAGCTATGCACATTAAAAAAGCGCAATATATTATCAGCAGTCCCTCTTTTGATAAATGTCCTATACCCGATAAACCGGAATATGCATTTATTGGACGAAGTAATGTGGGCAAATCTTCACTTATAAATATGCTTACCAATAATGATAAATTGGCTAAAACATCTAACTCACCCGGAAAAACACAATTGATCAATCATTTTGAAGTAAGCAGCGTTTCAAAAATTGGCGATCTAAATATGACCAAATGGTTTTTGGTGGATTTACCGGGATATGGCTTTGCAAAAGTTTCATTAAGCAGCCGCAGAAGATGGGAACAAATGATTGAAAATTATTTGCGAAAAAGAGAAAATTTAATCAATGTTTTTGTGTTGATCGACGCACGACATAACCCGCAAAAATTGGATTTGGGATTTGTAAATAATCTGGGATTGTGGGAAATTCCATTTACAATTGTCTTCACGAAAGCGGATAAGGAAAAACAAGCCGTGGTGAGTAAAAATGTAAAATCTTTTTTGGAACGCCTTCGTAAAACACAACAGTTCTTACCGCAACATTTTATTAGCAGCTCGTTAAAAAAATTGGGAAAAAATAAAATCTTGGATTTAATACAGGAGAAGAATGATGATCTGACAGAGAAGCTAAATGAAAGATGAATGGATCAGGATGTGGGCATTGCTACTAGTAAACAAACAAATTTCTGCGATTCTTATTCTTACAGCACATGAGTCTACAACAACCTTTCAGAAGAAGATAATATAGTTTATAAAAATAACTCCTTAATTTCCTTCGTGTCTTTGAAACTGTGGACGAAGTAGATCTTCTACTTCATTCTTAAATTTCGTGTATTGATCGGCAGTAAAAATTGCTTTCAATTTGATATCTCGCTCCTGCATTAATTTTTCATAATCATTTCTGTCAGGAAGGCTGCCGGAAGCTTTGGCATCCTTAAATATTTTTGCTTGTGCAGTGTAGAAATCGGCAAATACACTGTCTGTTCTGCTTGCTTGTGAAGCATCTAAAGTCAAAGGTGTGGAAATTTTATCCATCGTTGTTTTTACTCTTTCAGGAACGGTGCGGCGTTGCATTCCCTGTGCATAAATGCCGGTTGTTGTCATTAAAATCAATGCAATCAACATGGTGATCTTAGTTTTCATGAATTTTTATTTTTGTAAAATGATGAATAAACGTTTCGTGTATATTTATTTTTTGTGATCGGAATTGTTTCTTGATGGTTTATCCACCATACGGGAAACTTCTTTCTTTAGTGTTGAATCAAATTTTTGAAGTTGATGGGGCAAACAGATACTTCTGATGTTTTTGAAATAGCCAAACATTTGGATGTCGAGAGATCTCTGTTTTTGCGCAATCGAGTCGGCGTCTGCGTTCATTATTGAATCAGTGACGTTCGATAAATAGATCAAAGCATAAAAATCCTTTTTCGATTTTCTTACATCGTTGAACATCGGCTTTACTTTCCCCATTTGATTTTCTCTCAACCGTTTATACTCGGCTAACTGATCCTCAGAAAAACCTACCTCATTTTTCAGTGAGTTATACATACCGTATGATTCATGATTTCTTTGTTTTTTTTCGTGGGAACCATTATCCTTGATAAAGAACATCAGCATCACGATATCTATTATCAAAAGGGAAACAATAATGACAATCAGTGTTTTTATTTTTGTGCTATTGTTCATTGCGATTTTGTATTTACAAATTCATAAAACGGTGAACTCACTAAATTATATTCATCAGAAGCGGCGATTTCATTACTCTGCTCATCAACTGTATTTATAGGATTGCGGGGAGAAGAGATGATAAAAACGTTGACCATAATCACAAAAAAAACACATACAAAAACGATGAGTGGTTTTGTAACAAACGAAGAAATTGTTTCCCATATATTTTTTTCTCTCTGCATGCGTGCTTCCAGGCGGGTGAAGAAAAAAGGAGTAGGCGATGCTTTTTTAACATCGGTGAGGCTTCCCATCACTTCTTCAATTTTTTTATTGAGTTTCTCTTCCATTTTATTTATAAAAAATTAGTGTGTTCTGCATTTTAATATTATTTCTATTTGAAATTATTCCGCCAGATGTTATTCTATTTTTAGACGTTATCTAGTAACAAAACCTGCTCTTATTCCGGTTTCTTTTCATCTTAAGAATTGATCATTGAGTAATATTCTTTTAAATTTTTTCGTAAATTCTTTTTGGCCCGTTGTAATAACGAATCTACTGCCGATTCACTGGATTTCATTATTTCACTTATTTCCAAATAACTTAAACTTTCTATTTTATTAAGTATAAAAGCTGTTTTTTGATGGGTGGGTAATTTATCGATCGCCTTAAAAAGTACAATTGCATTTTCTTTATTTTCTATTTTAATTCCCGGATGAAAGAAATCCGGCGGATCAATGCTCAAATCGTTATTTATGCCATATAAACTTTGCACGAAAGCGAATCTTTTTTTTCTTTTCTTTTTTCTAATATAATCCAAACATTTTGAAACAGTTATCCGGTAAATCCACGTAGAAAATTTTGATTCTTCTTTAAACGATGAAATCGATTCGAATACCTGTATAAAAACTTCCTGAGCCGTATCTTCGGCATCTTGTGCATTTTGCAAAAGGCCGATAGATGTGTTGTAAACCATATCCTGCCAGCTTTCTACAATTATTTTAAAAGCTACCCTGTCTTTTTGTTTCAACAGAGCAATTAATTCCCTTTCTTTCAAAGCAAAATTATTAAGATGCTAAAGTGATGGTCCACGAGGGCGGTGTTGAAATGTATTTTTTTCTTCAAAACCGCTTTTTTCCCTTTGTCCATTTGTCGCCGGCTTCCCTTTTCCAAAGGTCTTTAATTTGTAGGTAAAAGTCAGCATAAAGTATTGTTGTAAAACCTGGTTAGTTTGATCCTGTACATAAGCTTCTGTCACGTTTCGGGTTATGTTTTTATTTTGATTCAACAGATCGAACACAGATAATTTTAATTCTCCCATTTGATTTTTCAAAAACTTTTGACCAACTGCCACATTCCATAACCAATAATTCTGATTGAAGCCACCTGATAAACCACTATATGATTCATTGGATAAATCGTTTTGAAAGAAAAACCCTTTCTGTGTTAGAAGGTTGGCATTAATTCCGATTGATTGGGTAAAATAATTATTATTCAGAGCAGGTTGAATTGTATTTTTTACGGTATTGATATTTGCGGCATAAGAAAGATTGAAATCGATGTATTCACTGATATTGCTCGATAATACAGCTCCCAGGTTGTAATTATATGCGTTAGAAACGTTTTCAACATCGTTCAAAAGCCCCGGCTGTTTTGCATAACTGACCCCTGCGTTCCAATTAAGATTTGATTTCAAAAATTTAATGGGCATTCCAAAAGTAAAATAAGTTCTTGCATTGATATAACCATTCATGTTAACAGGCTTGGAAAGTTGGGATCCTTTGAAAAGAGTTACTGTTTTAGAAAGCGCAGAATCTTTGTTAGCCGTATATGTTGCGTTAGTTACATAATCATGGATTGTTTGAAAGAAAATGTTTGCAAAAAAACTTTGTCCTTTGTTGCTGTTTGTATAGGTATAACGGGTAATAAAGTTGTTGGTATATTGTTGTTGCAGATGAGGATTGCCGGTTGTATAGAAAAACTGGTTTGAATTATTAATTACATTTTGCAATTGATTTACAGAAGGTGGGTTTACCGAGGCTCTATAAATAATTCTCAAATTACTTTTTTGGGAAAACTTGAATCTTGCATATGCATTGGCCAGGATGTTACTATAAGAATTATCTATTTGAGAAATTTGTGGAAATACCTGGTTGCTTTTCAATTCGCTATATTGATAGGAAACCCCTGCCGATAACATATTATTCCGATCGCCATGACGGAAAGTAATGCCCGTATTTTGCGTGTTGTAAGTATTATCGAATTTATTACTCAAGCTGGTATCTAATGAATTATAATTGTTGGTCAAATCATTAAAATTAGTCGTCTCCTGATCTGCTTTGCTCGTTTGAAAAGATGGACTGTAACTGATCTGTAATTGAGTTTTCGGCGCGAGAGGCTCTGTATAAACAAGGTTTAGCCTGTATTGATTGGTATTCCTTTTTTGATCTGAAAGTTGTTTTACTGTATCCTGTTGTACCGTTGCTTTATAATAGCTGTTATATGCATTTAAAAAGTTCTGTCCATTTATATCGTTGGACGACTGGTAGATTCCTAGAGAAATACTTCTCCCTTTATTTGCAAAAGCATGACGGAAAAGCAGCTCGTTACTCAAACTATTTCCATTTGAATTGGAGATAAGGTCATTCTCTGTTTTACTTAACACGTTTTGTTTGGCACTACTCAAAAAATTATCTCCGTTTACGAAATTTGACGAATTATTATTTTGAAAATTGAGATTGGAAGTAGCGATAATTGTATTGCTGGAATCTATTCGGTAAGTAAGCCGGAAATTTACCCGATTATTATAATTCCTGGTATCCGAAAGGGTGTTCTCATCATAAAATTGAGAAGAATCTTTGGTAATGAAATTTTCCTGGTTGATGGTTTGGTTGTTATTCGTATTGCTATTATTGAAAAAATAACTTCCACTTACATCAATTTTTTTCCCCCACGCATCACTGTAATTTATTCCAAAAGCATTTGTTTTGGAAATTCCACTTTTTGCACCAACCATAAAATTATCTGATCCACCACGAAAATTTCCACCACCGCTTCCGCCACGCCTTCCCCCGCCGCCTTGATTTCCGGAACTGGTAGCTCCGAGCAAATCCTGTGAAGAAAAATTTTGCTGATTTACATTATTCACCAGGCCAAGCAAAGAAATTCTTCGTTCATTATTGAAGAAACTCACGTTGCCGCCACCGCTGTATCTTCCGTCCGTTCCATATCCTGTATAAACGCGTCCGAAATTGCCTGTGCGCATGTCTTTTTTAGTAACAATATTTATCGATTTGGTCGTATTCCCATCATCAAAACCGGTAAGTTGTGCCTGGTCACTTAGTTTATCAAAAACTTGAATCTTATCAATTACTTCTGCAGGAAGATTTCGTAAAGTAGCGGTGGCGTCGTCCCCAAAAAAGTCTCTTCCATCTACGGTTACTTTTCTGACTGTTTCGCCCTGAGCGGTTACGGTACCACTTTTATCAACAGTAATTCCAGGCATTTTCTTAATGAGATCTTCACTCGTCGCATCAGGGTTTACTTTAAACTGGCCCGATGCATACTCAAGTGTATCCGCATTTTGTTTTACCGGTGGTGGAATATTCTCAATGACAACCGTAGCGAGTGTTTTAGAAGCATTGGTTAAAGTAATTCTACCCAAGTTAACATTTCGACCAACGATAACTACCTTCTCTTTTATACTTTCATAGCCAATAGAGGTAATGGTCAACATGTAATTCCCGTTTGAAACATCGTCAAATTTGAAGAAGCCTTTCTCATTGCTCACTTTTAGTAAAGTTGTTGTGGAATCTTTGTTTGAAAGTTTTACAGTTGCATTGGTAACAGGAGCATTTGTTGAAAGATCGAGGATGTTTCCGGAAACTGATTGACCGGAAGTGTTGAAAGAAAATATTGCGAACAAAAAAGATGTAAAAAGTCTAAACATAAAAAAGTAATTGAATATTGGACGACGTTATCAAAAGAAACCAGCGAAGCATATTCAAATCACTTTTATGTTTTGTTAACGGAAACTGAAAATGATTTCATTTATATTGCACTCCCAAAAACAAAAAATCATTTATGGAGTACAATAAGTTAGTTTCTGTTACAGGTTTACCGGGATTGTTTGAATTATTATCATCAAAATCTGATGGAGCCGTAGTTCGCTCTTTGGAAGATAATAGCACCAAATTTGTAAGCACGCGTCAGCATAATTTTTCTCACCTGGAAAGTATAGAAGTGTATACAACGAAGGAAAATACCATGCTTGCGGAAGTTTTTGATGCGATGAAAAGAAATGAAGAAAAAGTGCCTGAAGCTACTGCGGATGCAAAGACATTAAAAGCTTATTTTGAAAAAGTGTATCCGGATTTGGATTTTGAAAGAGTATATACCAGTGACATGAAAAAGATGTCAAAATGGTTCCACATTATTCAGAAAAATGACATTGAAATAAAAGTCAGAACTGAAGAGGAAAAAGAAGCTGCGGTTGATTTAAAAAATGCAAAACAAAGCCACACAGATAATTCCAATCTGAAGAATGCAAAACCTCAACAAACGAATCCGAGAAAAATTGAAAGCAGGGGAGTGAAATAAATTGTTGAATTTTTGAATTATTAAATTATGAATGCGGGCACTGAAATACAAAAACTGAAAAGGGATTTTCTTCCTGAAAATTTAACCATTTCTGATTGGGAAACGATTGAACCATATTTCAAAAATCTTTTGGAAAGAAAAATCAATTCGAAAGAAGAGTTGGAAAAATGGTTGAAAGATATGAGCGAACTGGAAGCTGCTATCAGCGAAGATGTCTGCTGGCGCCAGATAAAAATGACTTGTGATACGACAGATAAAAAGCTGGAAGAATCGTTCAATTTCTTTTGTATGGAAATCCAGCCTAAGATTCAGCCATACGCTTTTGCGCTGAATAAAAAATTAGTAGAATCGCCTTATATCAGCGAACTGGATCAGGAAAAATTCTTCACTTATTTGCGTTCTATAAGAAAAAGTATTGAACTTTTTCGCGAAGAAAATATTCCTATACAAGCGGAGCTTTCTATGTTGCAACAGCAATATGGAATGATCACGGGTAAGATGACAATTGAAGTGAACGGTCAATCTTATACGCTACAGCAGGCTTCCAAATTTTTTGAGAGTCATGATCGGAAATTACGCGAGGAAGTTTATAGAAAAATTAATGAAAGGCGCTTGCAGGATAAAGATGAATTAAATAAACTTTTCAATGAGCTGATAAAAAGAAGGAACCAGGAAGCGCTCAACGCCGGCTTTGAAAACTATAGAGATTATAAATTTAAGGAACTGGGCCGGTTTGATTATACCAAAGAAGATACTTTTCGTTTTCATGAATCTGTACGCCTTCATGTGGTTCCGTTGGTAAATAAAATTTATCAGAAGAAAAAACTAAAACTAAAACTGGAAACTTTAAGGCCGTGGGATATAGAAGCACAGCCGGAAGGAACTGAACCGCTGACTCCTTTTGAAACAGGATCTGAATTATTGAATAAATCTATAGAATGTTTTACCAGGCTGCGTCCATTTTTTGGTGATTGTTTGCGACAGATGAATGCCATGAATCACCTGGATCTGGAAAGCAGGAATGGAAAGGCTCCCGGAGGATATAATATGCCTCTGGCTTAAAGTGGCGCACCATTTATTTTTATGAATGCTGCCCGTTCAATGCATGATGTTACTACCATGGTCCATGAAGGCGGCCATGCGGTTCAATCTTTTTTAACTCATTCACTGGAACTAAGTTCTTTCAAAGATTATCCAATGGAAATTGCTGAAGTGGCCAGCATGTCGATGGAGCTTTTTACTATGGATCATTGGGATGTTTTTTTTGATAATAAAGAAGATTTGATAAGAGCCAAAGAACATCAATTGGAAAGAGTGATTACCATCTTCCCTTGGATAGCCGTCATTGATAAATTTCAGCATTGGATCTATGAAAATCCCAATCATTCTGCAGAAGAGAGATCACAAAAGTGGGTAGAAATTTTTAATGAATTTTCTGATGATGTGATTGATTATTCGGGGCTCGAAAAGTATGTAGAAAATGGTTGGCAGAAACAATTGCATTTGTACGAAGTGCCTTTCTATTACATAGAATATGGAATCGCTCAACTCGGTGCCATTGGATTGTGGATGCAATATAAAAAAGACCCTGAAAAAGCGTTGGACAATTATGTGAAAGCGTTGAGCCTGGGAGGCACGAAAACATTACCTGAACTTTATAACGCCGCCGGGTTGAAATTTGATTTTTCCTCCGAAAATATTAAAACGTTGATGGAATTTGTAAATGAGGAAATGGATCAATTATTTTCTTAAATCCATCTTCTTACTCTCTTTTTATACTCGAGGTACGACTCGCTAAATTGACGTTCCAGGTATTTTTCTTCTCTTTTAATTACATATTCCTGGATAATAATGATCAAAACGGGAAGTAAAATGATATGCCACCAATTTCCAAAAAAACAAGTCAATCCCAAATACAAAAAGAGGAAACCAAAATACATGGGGTTCCGGGTAACTTTATAAATTCCCGTTTGTTGTAAGGATGATGCGGGTTTCACTGTGATTAATGTATTCCCGGTTTGTATAAATTTCCAAACTCCCTGCATCATAAAATAAGCGCCGGCAACAAAAAAAATTATTCCGGCGGTCTTAACGACGTCGTAATGAAAAAACGAATTATTGATCGGGAGAATTTTCTGAGTGAAAAAAGCAATGAAGAAAATCAGTAGATAAATGATTGGAGGCGGAATAAAAACTCCCGGGTTATCTTTTTTCATCACGATAGATTTTTATAAAAATACAAACTCAGAATCCATGCTTCTTTCCATAAAGATAGGAAAGCAGTTGCGGTAACTAACCTTTTCTTTTTTTTTGAATGTCATCTAGTAAAAGTAAAATAGGAGTATGCCAAATTTGTTTGTTTACTAGTTTGCTTTTCTTTTTCAACCAGAATGCTTTAGTTTTATCGGCTCAAAAATATTTTGATGGCTACACAATCCAAAGCTAATAAGAATGTAATTTTTATCATAATTGTCGCATCACTTGGTTATTTTGTAGATATCTACGACCTCGTTATTTTTTCTATTGTCAGAATTCAAAGTTTTCATGACATCGGAATTCCTGAAATAGACATGCGGACTAACGGTGAATATGTTTTGAATATGCAAATGGGTGGTCTTTTGATCGGCGGTTTGATCTGGGGTATTATTGGCGACAAATTTGGCCGTATCAAAGTTCTTTTTGGTTCTATTCTTCTTTATTCAATTGCCAACATAGCGAATGCTTATGTGGAGACTATCCATAGTTATGCAATCATCCGATTCATTGCGGGGATTGGCCTTGCAGGAGAACTGGGTGCTGGAATTACGTTGGTCAGTGAAAGCATGAATAAAAACAAACGGGGTTATGGGACCATGATAGTGGCTGTTGTTGGCGTACTCGGTGCGGTCGCCGCTTTTTATGTCGCTGAACATTTTGAATGGCGTAATGCATATCGTGTGGGAGGTGGAATCGGAATTGTTTTGCTTGCGCTTCGCCTTGGAACTTTTGAATCGGGTCTATTTGAAAAAGTAGCGAAGAAAAATATTTCAAAAGGTAAGTTCAGTATGTTGTTCTCTAATCGTGAGCGATTTTTGAGGTATTTATATTGCTTGTTAATTGGTCTTCCACTCTGGTTTGTAGTCGGAATTTTTATAACGCAGGCACCGGAATTTGGAGTTGCCTTGGGTGCCCCGGAAACGTTGAGCGCCGGTGCCGGAATCATGTTTACCTACATCGGTATTTCTCTCGGTGATCTCTTTGCCGGATTGTTAGCACAATTATCAAAATCCAGAAAACTTGCAGTTTTTATATTCCAGGTATGTACCATTTTTAGTTCCATTTGGTATTTATCCAGTACAGGAATTACACAGAGTGAATTTCGCTGGGTGGCGTTTTTTATTGGACTCTCTGTTGGTTATTGGGCTACTTTCGTCACAATTGCATCAGAACAATTTGGTACAAACCTGCGCGCGACTGTTACTACTACGGCTCCTAATTTTGTAAGAGGTTCATTAATTCCAAGTACTTTTTTATTTGAATTTTTTGTCCATCGCTACAATATTATCACTGCCGGGTACATAATGATCTTTCTTCTTTCTGCGATAGCCATATTTGCTCTCACCCAGTTGAAAGAAAGTTTCAACAAGGATTTAAATTACCTGGAAGAATAAAAATCTTCCTAATATTGAAAACAGTTTTATAAATGAAAAATACCCGCTTGTAACGGGTATTTTTCATATGCTGAATTATTGATTCCAGCTATTTTTTGCCACTGCACTTAACGTGCTTCCGTCACTTTCTAAAGTTTCTGTCATTAAATGACCGCCTTGTATCACCTTCACTATATAATTGAATTTTTCAGGCATCATAGTATTCATAGCCATTCCATTGTTTGAATCATTGGTTGTATTTTGATTCATCGATGTTGAACTATGATTCATACTCGAGTCACCTGTCATGGAATGATTCATGGTGGTAGAATTTTGATTCATTGTTAAAGAATCACTTTGCATCATACTGGAATCCATGGGAGCTTTTACCGCCGTGATATCATAAATTACATCATTAGGATATTTTTGTTTCACCTCTGCAACTATATTTTCAGGCACAAATGTTTCCAGTACAGGAAGTGCTGCATAATTGGGCTGGCCGGGAATATTATTTGGATTAATCAAATTCGAGTTCATTGCACTATCATGCATCATTGCCATTTCGGAATTAGTATTCATCGTTTCGTTCGTACCCATGTTACTGTTGGAAGTATTGTTGTGGTCCATCTCTGGAGCTGTGTTAGTATTCATATTATGCATATTTGAATCGGTCATCATATGCATTGTGGTGTCTGTTGTAGTAGAGTTCATCGTCGGTGGTGTAGTGCTTTGCATGTTATGAGATGAATCTGACATATTCATATTATTCATCGAATTAGTACTATCTACCTGGGCAAATAATGAAAAGCAACTGAATGTGCATATGACTGAAATAATTAGAGTTTTCATAAAATAATTTTTAGGGGTTTAAATGTTTTTTTACAGAATTCCTGTAAACAATTCCTATGCCGCTTCTGCTTATATTATATTTTATTATATAAATTTTATCATGCTGAAATCCAGTAGTACCAATGGTTTTAATAATTACTGAACGGAGATTACGTTGTGTTTGTTCCAACAAAGATTCCATTTTGAAATTATGGGAGTTTTGTAGAATAAATGGTACTTGATCCCGATATCCTCAGTAAACGAAGAAAAAAGTTGAATTTGTCTTTCGATTGAGACTTGTATGTATTCCTGGTAAAAATTGAAAAAGGTGCTTTGTTTTTAAAGCACCTTTTCGCATTCTTTGAAAATGTTTAGCGTGAATCGCTTTCAGTTTTCTGACCTTCGCGAGTGGTAGATTTCTTTTTGTCGTCATTGTCGCGGCCATGATTTTTCTTTGTAGGCATGATCATTTTTTTTTGTTGACTTCACAATATTATGAAGCATTTAAATTATACAAAAAAATGTGCCAGATGATTTCTGACTTTGAAAGATGGATACTAAGCTTCTTTGTAGATTTTTATTCGTTTTTACGCAAAAATGTGGTTAGGTGTCTACATTATAAGCAATAAAATTTCCTATAGGTCAATCGTCTTGTGATTTACTGAACATCAAAGAATCCTTGCGAAATCTGTACAAGATTATTATGATCCCCGGATGCGGTCCCCGAAAAAGTTCCTGAAATGTGGGTGCTGTCAAGTGCTGTTACATTTACAATAAATTCACCTATATTGTTGTTTGCCTTATAAATGGTATTATTAGCAGAAGTATATAAAAAAGAGCATTCGGAGAGAGATGCCCGATAAGTACCAATTGCCAGGGAGTCTGTGAATATTTTTAATTCAAAAGATTCCAGGTTATCCAGAGTATTTCCAGTCAGGAGTTGGGAATTACTACCAATTCCGGTTGACCGGTGAAAATTATCTAAATATCCAATATAGCGTATACTTCCGTTCGAAAATCTCCAGCTACCAATCGGGGCCAAATTCTTTTCAGAGCTGTATTCTTTTGCACAGGAATTACATATAATTACTAAAAGCAGAATCAGAAAAGAAAATTTAAGAAATTTCATTCGTACAATTAATAATTTGAAACTTTTTATAAAACCTGTACTTCATCATTAACCGCGGTCTTTTTTTCTGTCTGATGAGAAATATTTGAAGAAGGGGTATTAAAGAAACGCTTTTGAAATATAAATATTGCGATAATCCCAGAGGAGATAGAAGCATCTGCCAAATTGAATATCGGACTGAAAAACTCAAAATCCTGACCACCCCAAAAAGGCAACCATGACGGAAGTTGAGTGTGAATTAATGGGAAGTAAAGCATGTCAACCACATTGCCGTGAAGAAAACCTGCATATCCTTGTGCGGGGAAAATTTGTGCAACATTCATGAGCATTAAATTACTGCTTTGAAAAATCATTCCATAAAACATGCTGTCAATTAAATTTCCTAAAGCGCCTGCAAATATCAAAGAGACGCAGATTATAAAACCTCGGTTATATTTTTTTTCAATAATATTTTTTATATAAAAAACTCCAAAAATAACAGCGGCCAACCGGAATAAAGTAAGCACCATTTTTCCAAACTCGCCGCCAAATTTCCATCCATACGCCATGCCTTCATTTTCGATAAAATATAATTGAAACCAATGGCCTAAAACAGGATGAGATTCTCCGGCATAAAAATGTGTTTTTATATAAATTTTTAGAACCTGATCAGCAATAACAATTAGGCAAATAATAAAAAGAACGGTTCTCTTTTTCACTTAAAAATTTTAGCCAGCAAAGATAATAAAATTGGCGAAGGGCTATGTTACCCTATGTTAATTATTCGCTAACGGCGCTAATTATCTAAGTTTAAAATTTCGGGCTCCGGTTTAAAAAAACTTCTTCTAAAAAATAAAATAGTGAGCACTCCAACGGAAACAGCAGCATCCGCAATGTTGAAGATATAATTAAAAAAGGAGAAACTTTTACCTCCAAAAAAAGGAATCCATTTTGGTAATTCATTAACATGAAACAAAGGGAAATAAAGCATGTCAACAACATTGCCGTGAAGAAATCCTGCGTATCCATGTTCGGGAAAAATGTCTGCAATGGCGTAAGTATCAAAACTACTTTTATCGAAAATTAATCCATAGAACATGCTATCGATTAAATTACCAAGTGCACCTGCAAAGATGAGTGTTACACAAATGATGTATCCGGAAGGATATTTTTTTTCATAAATTTTATTGATGTAAAAATATCCAAAAATGACCGCAGCAAGGCGGAATAACGTAAGTGCAAGTTTTCCAAATTCGCCACCTACCTTCCATCCATAAGCCATTCCTTCATTTTCAATAAAGTATAATTGGAACCAATTACCAAAAACGGGATACGATTCATGTGGATAATAATGTGTTTTTACATGAATTTTTAAAACCTGGTCAGCAATCACTATGAGTAGAGCAAGTAAAAAAATATTTCTTTTTTTCATTTTAGTTCCTTTTGTTTCATTCATCAAATCCCGATCAATCTTTATTCTTCAAAATAAATCCGCTTTACTCTTTGTGAAATTCCTGTCATCATTTCATAAGGGATTGTCTGAGCCCATTGTGCTAATGTTTGTAAAGAAATTGATTCGCCAAAAACAATTACTTCGTCTCCTTCTTTTAGATTTTTAATTCCGGTTACATCCAGCATGGTCATATCCATACAAACATTTCCAATCACCGGGACCAGGATATTCTTTACCCGCATTTTTCCGACGCCATTTCCCAATTTTCTTGAATATCCATCAGCATAACCTATGCGAACGACTGCGATGACACTGTCTTTGTTGACTTTTCCCATGCGGCCATATCCAATTGTTTCGCCGGATTTTATTTTTTTGATTTGTGAAATCGTCGTCGTTAATGTGCTAACGTTCTTTAATTCTTTTTGCATTTCCTTGTTGCTGTCAATTCCATAAAGTCCGATGCCAAGCCGCACCATATCCATTTGCAAATTTGCATGACGACTGATTCCTGAAGTATTGTCGATGTGTTTATCGAATGAGTATCCCAGTGTCTTTTCAATCTTTGAGCAACATTTTACAAATGTATTGAATTGAAAGAGTGTGAATGGATCTTCTGTCTTTTCTTCACTTGCCGCAAAATGGGAAAAAACACTTTTTATTTTTACGAAATGGTTTTCCTTTATTTTTTTACAGAGTAAACTTATTTCATCTTCCATAAAACCAAGCCGGTGCATTCCTGTATCAATTTCCAAATGGACAGGGTAATTCTCAATTTCAGACCTTTTCAAAAATTCTGTAAAATCATTGAGTAATGAAAAAGAAAATAGCTCCGGTTCAAGATTATTATTAACTAACGAGTCGAAAACCGTTTTGTCGGTATTCATTACCATAATTGGCAAAGTAATCCCTGTTCTACGAAGCTCAATCCCTTCATCAGCATAAGCTACAGCTAAATAAGATACTTTATTGAATTCCAAAACAGAAGCAATTTCGTAACTTCCACTGCCGTAGCTGAATGCTTTTACCATTGCCATTATTTTGGTAGTAGGACGCAGAAGTTCTTTATATTTTTTTAAATTATGAACGATCGAATTCAGGTTAATTGAAAGAACCGTTTGATGAATTTGTTGTTCAAGAATATGACTGATCTTTTCAAACCCAAATTGTCGCGCTCCTTTGATTAAAATTGTTTCATCCTGAAAATTTGAAAGAAAAATGTTGGTTAGAAAATCGTCTGTTGTTTTGTAAAAGTCAACATTTTCTAAAGATGAAAATTCTCTTTTTTGTGAAGAGATATCGTTTCCAATTCCAATGAAACGATCAATATTTTTTTGTCGTAATAAGGATGCAACTTCAGCATATAATTTTTTAGGTTCAATTCCCGATTGCAAAATATCAGAGAGAATAACTGTTTGACGCGGATGTTGCTTCTGTTGGCTCAAAAAATCAAGAGCAATTCCGAAAGAATACAGATCATTACTATAACTGTCATTGATGAGATTACAATGGTTGATTCCTTCTTTCAACTCCAGCCGCATTTCTATCGGGTATAGGTTATCAAACCTGTTTAGAGCGGCTTCGTCAAAGTTTTTCAAGACAATGATTGCCGCCATACAATGAAGGGCATTTTGAATAGATGCATCATCGGTGAATGGGATGCGGATATGCAGATTCATTTTCTTATATTTCAATAAAACCACCGAAAAGGATTCTTCTTTTTTGACCTGCAAGATTTGTAGATGATCATTGCTTTTTGATCCCCATGAAAATAATTTGAGTTGTTTATTTTTCTGCTGAAATATTTCTATTTTGTTTTTTAAGTTTTCATCATCGGAACAATAGATTAACTGCTTTGCATTTTGGAAAAGGATTAATTTTTCATTAATCTTTTCATTTCTGTTTTTGAAACCTTCATCGTGTGCGTTACCGATGTTTGTAAAAATGCCAATTGTTGGCTGAATAATTTTTTGAAGCTTTTTCATTTCACTTTTTTGTGAAATGCCCGCTTCAAAAATTGCAAGATCATTTTTCGAAGCGATGTTCAGCACACTCAGTGGAACGCCAATCTGTGAGTTAAAACTTCTTGGACTTCTCACAATCGTAAAATTATTTTCGAGAAGATGGTTTAACCACTCTTTTACAATTGTCTTTCCGTTGCTACCAGTGATTCCGATTACAGGAAGGCTACTCTTTGAGAACTGGTTCCGGTGAAAAATGGCCAATTCCTGTAAAGCAGCAATTGTATCATTGACCAAGACTATGTTGGCCATTGGAAAATTAAAGTCTTCTACGTTTTGATCATCCGTAACAAAATTTCTGACCCCTTTTTTATAAAGAGTTTCCAAAAATAAATCCGTGTTTTGATGTTTGCTTTTAATCGAAAAAAAAACGGTAGATTCAGGGTAAATGATTTTTCTACTGTCTAATGAAAGATAATCTAACCGGGCAGCCGGTGAGTTTTTCGTCCGCCAGTTCCCTTTGCATATCTGTGCAATTTCGTTGAGAGTATAATGGATTTTTACGTTCAATTATTTTGATTTAATCTTTTCTGATTTTGATTGTTTTTGTAAATTGAAAATAAGATAGAACCGCCAAGACAAACTATAATTACCACAAGCGAAACAATGATGTGTAAATGAACCCCGAAGAAAGAGATCAGCATTTTGATACCAATAAATACCAAAACAGTGGCGATTCCTTCTTTTAAATATTTGAATTTTTCTACCGCACTTCTTAATAAAAAAAACAAGGAGCGCAAACCTAACACTGCAAAAATATTGGAAGTATAAACAACCATTTTATTTTGGGTAATTGAAAATACGGCCGGAATAGAATCTAACGCAAAAACAATATCTGTTGCTGCCAACATGATCAACACTACGAAAAGCATGGTGTAATGAGTTTTGCCATTAATTTTTTGCGTAAACTTTCCGCTGCTGTTGTCATGTGAAAGCGGAAGAACTCTTTTTAAAAATTTATAAACCGGGTTTTCTTCAGGATTAAACTCTTCTTCGGTTTTTACGAAAAACATTTTAAAACCAGTGTATACAAGGAAAGCACCAAATATGTACAAGATCCAATAAAACCGGTCAATGAGCGCAAGACCTACGGTTATAAAAATAATTCTTAAAACAATAGCCAGTAGGATTCCTAAGAACAAAACGCGGTTTGAATGTCTTTCGGGAATATTGAAAAAAGAAAATATCAGAATGAAAACAAAAATATTATCAACGCTTAGTCCCCATTCCATGAGATATGCACTGATGTATTCGAGGGCAATCATTTGTCCATCCTCGAACCATACGAATACAAAAAAAGCAAGAGCCAGACCGACCCAAAACATGGTCTGATAAAACGCCTGCTTAATAGTTATTGAATGTCCTTTTCTGCTTAATAAACCAAGATCGAAGATAACGGCAGCAATCAAAACAATTCCGAATATCAAATAGCTCCATTCCGTTGGTGTCATTATTATTTAGTATTATGAGCGCATAAAAATTGAAAAATGTAAAGTAAATGATTATAGACAACGAAATAAAAATTATTAAAAGTTTCGAACAGTAAAACAACAAATAATCCAGATTTCTAAATTCGTTTTTAAGGTATAATAACCGTCAATAACTTTGTAAAAGTTTTTTCACTCTCTTGATGTTATGATCGTATATTTCTTTTTTCTCCACCATTGGTAAATGATTCCAGAAATAATAATCAGGAAAACCGGAAGTAAAAGATTTAAAAATTCCCAGAAATTTCTTTGTTCTGATGCCTTTTTGGGATCGAGCAGAAGGAGTTTATAATCTTTTGATTTTGCTTCACTCAAGCCTGCCTGGTTGATCAGATAATCGAGGCAATTATCAACGAACTGTCTGTTTGCAAATTGGTATTCATATTGGGTTCCGACTGTATAGGAATTGACTCCCATTGGCAAAAACTGATCTTTATAAATTTGATTTAGAACAATATCTCCATCAGAAATGATAATCATTTTATTGTCGTTTAGGTTTTTATCCAGAAATGGAGATCCGGATATTTTCAAATGATTCATTTGTTCCTGGCTGATTCGGTTTTTGAATAAGGAACTAAATTTACCTTCAAGCAAGACTCCTGCAATTAAATCTTTTTCATTAAAAGCTGCATCGACAGCGACATTCCGGTTTTCTTGGCCACTGATCAATGCAGGCGATTGAATTGATCTTGCATTTGGTGAGGAACTTAATAATACTGTCTTTTTGATTCCGGGAGCGCTTACTGTGTCAATTGTATTTACAAACCTACCGGCTACCAAACCGAGGTTTTTATTGATGACATTGTTTTGCTTTGATTCAAATAATGGGAAATAATTCCAGTGTAAAAATTCAAACTGATCTTTCGTTTGAGTGCCAGTGGAACCATGGCTGGAGTTGACTACAAATGGTAAAAAATCGCATTGAAGATCCATCAGAAGATCGGGGTTAATGCGAACTCCATATTTGAAAATTAAATCCTGTAAGTTCAAATTGCGATCATAAGCAATTACCTGATTTTTGATTTGCAAACTATCAGTTTCGGCTTCCAGCCTGTCAATAAAACAGAGTAATTTTCCGCCATGCATTACATACTGATCTATTTTCAATTTTTCTTCATCGGTGAATGTAAGAGATGGTTTAACAAGGATCATCAATTTAAACGTGTCAGGAATTATCGGTTCTTTTGAGAGATCCATCATGAAAAGATGATAATTCTTTTTTAAAACATTTTCTACCAAGTCGTAAATATTCGGACCAATTGGTTCTCCGTTTCCGATTGCATAAGCAACCAAAGGTTTTTTATTATTAATAATTCTTTCGATTGCGTCTGCAAAATTGAATTCGAGCAAAGCCTCTGCACTATTGAGTTCTGGTGCAGAGATGAAGGTACTTGAACCGGAGTATAAATTAACTGGCTGTAATTTATTTTGATAATTTATCAGAGCCGTCGGGTATATATATTGTGATTGTTCACCTTCTTTTAATTGCACTTTTAAATTGATTGGAACAATTCCTAAAGAAGACAGTGTATCAGCGTACTTAATATCAGTTCCGGGAATTTTTTCGTCTGCGGAAATAATCCTATAATGAATATTTCCATTAGAATATTCTTTGAACTCCTGTAAAAGTTCTTCTGACGAAGCAGATAATTTTTTGAATCCTGAAGGAATATCGCCTCTTAAAAAAATATCGATTTCCATTTTATGATCAATGGTTTTCAAGATGTCTTTCACCGGAGTTGAAATTGTAAATCTTTTTTCGTTTGTAAGATCAATCCGTTTATGAAACACGGAGGCGAGGTAATTGATCAATACAACCGCGATAATAATAACCAACCACCATGTTTTATTTGAAAGAGATTTCATTTCTGGTAGTTCTTATTTTTTGTTTAAATTTTTTTGTGTTGCAAAAAGAAAAAGAAAAATGAAACTGAAAAAATAAATCACATCACGCGTGTCAATCACGCCCCGGCTAATACTTTGGTAATGGAAATCAATTCCAAGCATTTCAATATAATAGTCTGCGTTTCCGGTAAACACTGGTAACTTACTGATTGCATTAAATCCAAAATATAAAACAATGCATGAGAAAGCACTCAATAAAAAAGCAATAACTGCATTGGAAGTTAAACTCGAACACCAGGTGCATATGGATGCGAAAACAGAAGCCAGAAGGAATAGTCCAATGTATGAACCAATGATAGCGCCACCATCAATTTGTCCGGTGGATGATAGTGACCGGATGGTGATTATATACAGAAAAGTTGGGATCAAAGCGATTGTAATAATGACAATTATAGCCAAATATTTTCCTAAGATAATCTGCCAGTTTGAGAGAGGGCGGGTTTGCAAAATTTCAAAAGTTCCTGATTTATATTCATCAGCAAAACTTCGCATAGTTAATGCAGGGATTAAAAAAATAAAGATCCATGGAGCGAAATCAAAAAATGAAACAAGTGTTGCATATCCGAAATCAAAAATATTACTGTCTTTCAAAATAAACAGATACAAGGCATTTACAATCAGAAATAACACAATAGTTATATAGCCCGTAAGAGTGCTGAAAAACTGATGCAATTCCTTTTTAGCAATGGATTTCATGTGTTTTAAAAAAGTGCAATTTAGGTGAAGAAATATAATTAAACCCTTTGCAATTAATTTCCGGAAAAGATCTGATTAATTCAAATGTGTTTCCAATAAAAAAAAGATTAAGAAAATTCTATTTAAAGCAGCGTTTCAGAACATTTGGTTGTCTAATGTTTTATCGTTACTACGGTTTTCTGCATTCCCAAAAAATTATCTGAAAAGCAATCTTTTTAATGCATGAAAAATAAATGTATTTACCAAAACGAACTGCAAAAGAAAGCCCCTGAAAAGGGGTTTTTCTGTTTATTGATTCCAGATTTAATTTAAACCTTTTGAAATTAAAACCTACTTTTTGTAATGTGTTCTCAGAGAGAAACCAAGATAAAGCTTTTGATTAAACGCTGAAACTTTCGCCGCAAGCGCAGCTTCTGCTTGCATTTGGATTATTAAAATAAAATCCTTGTCCATTTAATCCATCGCTGAATTCGAGTGTGGTATTCACCAGGTATAAAAAACTTTTTAGATCGGTAACCACCTTTATCCCTTTATCTTCAAATTCCTGATCCATTGGTTTTTTCTCTTTGTCGAAATCCATTTTATAACTTAATCCGGAACAGCCACCGCTTTCGACACTTACCCGTAAAAAATAATCTTCGGATGAAAAATGCTTTTCTTCCATTAGTTTAATCACCCGCTCTTTAGCTTTTTCACTGACGTATATCATATCTTAATTTGATAATTTGATATTTTTGTTATGCGAAAATACACCGGATTTCAGTACATATTTTAATTTCGTTCTCATTTTTAACAACCGGGAATTATAAAACTAGAATAGAAATCGGCATTATTTATTTGTCTACTCCTTTCTTATTGCCTGGAAATCTGGTTTTTCAATTGATTAATTGTATAATCAATTTCTTCTTCGGTTGTAAATCTTCCCAATCCAAATCTTAAAGATGAAAATGCCATTTCATTACTCAATCCCAATGCTTTCAAAACATAAGATGGCTGGAGAGTTGCTGAGGTGCACGCTGACCCGGAACTTAAGGCTAATTCCCCGCTCAGTGTAGACATCAAATCAGCAGCATTTATATTTTTGAAGCTTAAGTTGCTGACACCAGGCAAACGTTGTCGCGGGTTTCCATTTATACTAACACCTTTTATTTTCAGTAATTCGCTTTCTAATTTCTCTCTTAAATTTTGCACTCTTATTTGTTCTTTTTCCATCTCATTTTTGCAAAGCTCGCAGGCTTTGCCGAAACCTACGATTCCCGGAACATTTAGGGTTCCACTTCTAAAACCGCGCTCATGGCCTCCTCCATCCATCTGGCCTGTAAGTCTAACCCTGGGGTTTTTTCGCCTGGCGTATAAAGCACCCACACCTTTTGGTCCATAAATTTTATGGGCGGAAAATGACATCAGATCAATTCCATCTTTGATGACGTCCACTGGAATTTTTCCCACTGCCTGCGTCGCATCTGAAAAAAAAAGGACTTGATGATTTTTTGCAATGCTGCTGATTTCTTTAATTGGCTGAATGACACCTGTTTCATTGTTTGCATACATTATAGAAATCAGCACCGTCGAAGGATTTATCGAATCTTCTAATTCTTTTAGATCAATTAAGCCATCCTTTTTTACTGAAAGGAAAGTGACTTTTGCTCCCATTTTTTCTAAATGCAAACAAGAATCCAGCACAGCTTTATGTTCTGTGTTTGCTGCTATGAAATGGTTTCCCTTTGCAGAATACATCTCAAAAATTCCTTTCAACGCCAGGTTATCTGATTCGGTAGCCCCTGAAGTGAAAATGATTTCATTTTTTTCAGCATGAATCAAATCAGCCACTTGTTCGCGTGCTCTTTCTACCGCCTCTTCGGCTTCCCATCCAAAAGAATGACTACTGCTTGCTGCATTTCCAAAATATTTTGTAAAAAAGGGTAACATGGATTCTAAAACGCGCGGATCCATCGGCGTTGTAGCATTATTATCGAGATAAATTGGAAAAGTAACCATGGGTAATTTTATTACTGCAAAATTAGTTCAATGGGATTGAACGGTGGTGGTGGAACCTGGAATGAATGCTTAAATTTGTAGAAAGCGGTTTTATGAAAAAAATTGAACACGTCGGTATTGCAGTAAAAAAATTATCAGTTTCCATCCCTCTTTTTGAAAAATTACTAAACACATCTTGTTATAAAACGGAGGTGTTGATGAGCGAACAGGTGAGCACAGCCTTTTTTAAAACGGGTGACAACAAAATTGAATTGCTGGAGGCATATTCACCCGAAAGTGTAATCGATAAATTTATTCAGAAAAAAGGCGAAGGGCTTCACCACATTGCATTTGAAGTGGAAGACATTGAAGCGGAAATGAAACGCCTGGAGAGTGAAGGATTTACTTTGATTAATAAAAGTCCGAAGGAAGGTGCTGATAATAAGATGGTTTGTTTTTTGCATCCATCAAATACCAATGGAGTTTTGATAGAGCTCGTTGCCGAAAAACGAGTTTGATAAATTTCAAGTATGGCCTGGTGTGCGGAATTTAAGAGCGTAAAAATTATTTCTTTTACAAAAATATGATTAAAAAAAGTGCCGGATTATTGCTATACCGGTTCCCAAATATTTCGGTTGAAGTCTTTTTAGTGCATCCGGGCGGCCCTTTTTGGAAGAAGAAAGATCTTTCGGCGTGGTCTATTCCAAAAGGAGAAATTGAAGGAGGAGAAGATCCATTGATGGCAGCAGCGAGAGAAACAAAAGAAGAAACCGGAATCGTAGTTGATTTAAATGATTGCATTTCATTAAATCCCTCCAAACAAAAATCCGGGAAAATAATTTATGCATGGGCTAAAGAAGCAGATTTTGAGTTTGGGAAAATAGAAAGTAATCTTTTTGAAATGGAATGGCCACCGAGATCAGGCATCAAAAAATTTTTTCCGGAAGTTGATAAAGCAGCCTGGCTAAAACTTGAAGAAGCAAAAAGAAAAATCACTTCCGGCCAGTTGACGTTTCTTGAAGAACTTGAACAGATCATTCAAAAAAATAAATGACATCGTGTTACAAAATATCATGTCATAACGAAAATTATAGTAAACAAATAAATAGATGGAATTACTATTTTATTCAAGTGCCTTTTTCATCGCAGAAATTTTGATATTACATTCGTCGTATTCTTTTTCAGCAACACTTTTCCAGGTAATTGCGGAACCGGCTTGAATCGAAACATAGCGATTGGCTTCATTGTAAAGAATACTTCTTATGACCACATTAAAATCGAAATCGCCATCAGGGCTTATATAACCCACCGTCCCGGAAAATAACCCCCGTTTTGTTTTTTCATATTTCTCAATTAATTCCATGGCTTTTTTCTTTGGAGCGCCAGTCATAGATCCCATTGGGAAGGTGGCGGATAAAATTTTACTGAACGAACAATTTTTATTAAGATTACCCGCGATGGTTGAAATCATTTGATGAACCTGTGGAAACGAATATATTTTTAAGAACTCCTTTACATAAACTGAACCTTTCGTACAAATTTTACTCAAGTCATTTCGAACAAGATCAACAATCATTGTATTTTCCGCCCGCTCTTTTTCATTATTCTGTAAAAGATTTTTTTCGTTTTCGGTATCACCGTTTCTTTTTGAAGTTCCTTTTATTGGTTGGGAGATGATGCTGTCTTTCACCTTTTTAAGAAATCTTTCTGGGCTGGCGCACATTAAATATTTCTCTTCTAATTTATAAAATGCCGCAAAAGGATTTGGTGAAAGGTCACTTAATTTTTTAAAAACTTTTACCGGATTTATCTGGGTGTTTTCACCATAAAACTCCTGACAAAAACAAATTTCATAACAGTCACCTCTTAAAATATGTTGTTGTAATTTTTGGACAGTTTCCAGGTATTCGTCTCTCGAAAACCGGTTTCTCATGGAGAGCTGTGGAGGATCAGGCTCCTGCGGGATCAATGAAATTATTTCTTTATAGACCTCGTTGGTATCAAGATTGTCGTCACATACGCCGATCTTCACTTTGTTTTTTGTCAAGATGAAAATCAGTTCAGGGGTAAAAAAATGAAAGTCTTGAAATCCAATTCCGTCTATATTTTTTGAAGAAAGATCTTCTATTTTGTTTTTGAAATCGTAAGAAACATGCCCGAAAATCCAATCGTCATTTTGTTTTTCAAAAAGGTCCAGTTGGGCTAAACTGTTTTTAGGATCTGCAGTTATTGATTGTATTTTCCCCGCTCCTGCAATGCACTCGTAAGTGTTATTGAACTCGTATCCATGATTATCGAGAAAACAAAAATTGCTGAACTTCTTTCCAAAATTCAGCAATTGATATTTAAAGAGTTCTAAATTAATTATTGCGTATGAGAAATATTTTCTTTTCAAAATGATAGATCAATCCATCGGATTTGTTATTTTAGAAATCGTCATCATCCTCGAACAGATCGTCGCCATCATCGAATAAACCAAGCGTTTTAAAATCATCATCTACTTCCAAATCATCATCTTCTTTTCCTTTTTTACCCGGCTTCTTACTTTTCGATTTTGGAATATCGAACTCTTCAAAATCTGGATCAAAATCATCATCTGTTTTTTCCCAATCGTCTTGAATCTCTTCATCGTCGTCTTCATCCTCTTCTTTTCTTTTTTTGGAAGGCGCTTTCCCTTTCTTCACCGGAGCTTCAT
>JBDTKF010000036.1:0-16533 GCA_039935455.1 Ginsengibacter sp. | reverse complement strand
GGTGGAATTTATTCTCACGAAAAGTCTTGGTGATGCAGGAAAAAAAATCCATTCAGCCCGATCAAGAAATGATCAGGTAATTCTTGATATAAAACTTTTTTTGAGAAATGAAATTGAAGAACTGGTTCACCAGGTAAATGACTTTTTCAATCTTTTACAATCACACAGTGAAAAGTACAAAGATTATCTTCTGCCCGGATACACTCACTTTCAGCTTGCCATGCCTTCCTCCTTTGGATTGTGGTTTGGAGCTTATGCAGAAAGTCTTGTGGATGATTTGATTACACTTCATGCTGCATGGGAAATTGCCAATAAAAATCCTTTAGGTTCTGCTGCAGGATTTGGTTCTTCCTTTCCGATTGATCGGAAATTGACGACACGTTTATTAGGCTTTGAAGATTTGAATTATAACGTTGTCTATGCGCAAATGAGTCGTGGAAAAACAGAAAAAATTTTATCCCAGGCTCTTGCAAATATTGCAACTACACTTTCACGGATGAGTATGGATTCATGTATTTATCTAAATCAGAATTTTGGATTTATCAATTTTCCGGATGAACTAACAACCGGCAGCAGCATAATGCCACACAAAAAGAATCCTGATGTTTTTGAATTGGTCAGAGCGCATTGCAATCGCATTCAAGCTTTGCCAAACGAAATTTCTTTGATGCTGGCAAACCTACCTTCCGGATACCACCGTGATCTTCAATTATTAAAAGAGTCTCTTTTTCCTGCAATAAAAAACTTAAAAGATTGCATCAGAATGGCGATTTTAATGTTTGAGAATATTAGTATCAAAAAAGATATTTTAGAAGATGAAAAATATAAATTTTTGTTCACGGTTGAGGAAATGAACAAACTGGTTTTACAAGGAATTCCATTAAGAGATGCATACAAGAAGATTGGTAGCGATGTGGAAAACAAAACTTTTAAAACCGATAAAAAGATGCATCATACTCATGAAGGATCCATCGGCAATCTGCAGAATAACGAGGTCAGTCAAATGATGGGAAAAGTCATACATCGCTTTAATTTTAAAGCTGTGAATGATGCTTTACAGCGATTATTACAGTAAATTGCCAACTTCATTTTTGGAATAAGACATAATTCCATCGTTCAATGTTTTAAAGAAGAAGCAAATGCCAGAATTAATAAAAAAAAGAATCGCGATTTTTGGTTCTACTGGTTCAATTGGAACCCAGACGCTGGAAGTTATTGACGCGCATCCCGACAAGTTTGAAGTAGAGATTTTAACGGCGCAAACAAATGATAAATTACTGATTGAACAAGCACTCAAATATAAGCCCAATGCGGTTGTTATTGGAGATGAGCGAAAATATGCAACTGTGAAGAAAGCGCTTGAACCAAAAGATATAAAAGTTTTTTCCGGAGAAAATGCTTTGGAAGAAGTGGCTGACTTTGACACGTATGATATGATGCTCGCAGCCATTGTTGGTTTTGCAGGTTTGAAGCCAACTCTAAAAGCCATCGAAAAAGGAAAAGCAATTGCTTTAGCGAATAAAGAAACTTTGGTGGTTGCCGGCGACATTGTAATGCAACTGGCCGTGGCTAAAAGAGTTCCAATTATTCCAGTAGATAGTGAGCATTCTGCAATTTTTCAATGTCTTGTTGGGGAAACAAGAAATAAAATCGAGAAGATTATCTTAACCGCGAGCGGCGGACCTTTCCTTGGAAAAAAACCCAATTACCTGGTAAATGTAAAAAGAGATCATGCTTTGCAGCACCCGAATTGGAAAATGGGAGCAAAAATTACCATCGACTCTGCAACCCTGATGAATAAGGGACTTGAGATGATCGAAGCCAAATGGCTTTTCAATCTTACGCCCGAACAAATCCAGGTTATCATCCATCCCCAAAGTATTGTACACAGCATGGTTCAATTTGAAGATGGAAGCATTAAAGCACAAATGGGGTTGCCGGATATGAAGCTTCCAATTCAGTATGCACTTACTTTTCCAGTAAGAATATCAAATAATAATCCCCGGGCAGATTTTAGAAAAATTCCTGTTCTCGCTTTTGAAGAGCCCGATTTGAAAACCTTCCGCAATCTGAGTCTTGCTATCATCGCCCTGGAAAAAGGAGGTAATTTACCTTGCATTTTAAATGCCGCAAATGAAATTGCAGTCTGGGCTTTCCTGAATAACCGGATTGGTTTTTTAGATATTACCGCAGTAATTGAAAAATGCTTACAGGAAATAAAGTATATAGAAAAGCCAAATCTTGCAGATTATTTTGAAAGCGATGGCGAGGCTCGTAATTTAGCGGCTTCTTTGATAAAAATGTGACCTGCCCCAAACTCTAAATGAGATTAAGGAAACGCATTACATTATTTAAATACAATTAAAACAAGTAGCCCCGGTAGGGGTTGGGGTAAAAATGACAATACTATCAATCAATTGGCCAGGCGTAGGTTTACAGGCTGGCTATCTCCTTTTTTCTTTATCCATTTTAGTGATTATTCATGAATTTGGTCATTTTATTACAGCCAAATGGTTCAAGTGCCGGGTAGAAAAATTCTATTTATTTTTTGATCCCTGGTTTTCAATTTTTAAAAAGAAAATTGGTGAAACTGAATATGGAATCGGATGGCTTCCACTGGGTGGCTATGTAAAAATCTCTGGAATGGTTGACGAGAGTATGGATAAAGAGCAAATGAAGCAAACGCCACAACCCTGGGAATTCAGAAGCAAACCGGCATGGCAACGATTGATTATTTTATTGGCGGGAGTCACTATGAATGTGCTACTCGCTTTTGTTATTTATGCAATGATCCTTTTTACCTGGGGATCCACCAGACTACCAAATCAGAATGTGAAAAATGGAATCTGGGTTACAGATAGTTTGCTGAGCAATATAGGTTTAGAAAATGGAGACAAAATAGAATCCGTGAACGGAGAACCTGTGAAATATTTTGAAGAAATTCCAGGAAAAATTTTATTGGGAAATCAAATACAGATAGAAAGGAATGGTAAACAGCAAACCATTCACATTCCTGTGAATATGATTGAACAATTGGTGGAAAGAAAAGGAAAACGAACTTCATTTGTTGCTCCCCGGATTCCGGTAATCATTGGGGATTTTGGTGATAATATTTCATCTAATGCAAAAAATGCTGGACTGAAAGTATTTGATCAGATCGTTGCTGTCGACTCAACCCCTGTAAAATTCTTTGACGAAGTTGCGTCTTTACTTAGTCAGAAAAAAGGAGATAGCGTCATACTTACTATTGAAAGAAATCATGAGCTCTTAAAAACAAAGGCTCTGGTAGACACTTCCGGAAAAATTGGGTTTTATGTGATTAATGGTGCGCAGGCTGATAGTCTTGGTATCTTAAAACTCGAAACAAAAAAGTATGGCTTCCTTGAATCATTTCCTGCAGGTGTGAAAGAAACCGGCAAACAATTAAATTTTTATGTTCAGCAACTGAAACTGATTATAAACCCAGAGACCGGTGCCTATAAAGGTGTTGGTGGATTTAAAGCGATGGCATCTATTTTTCCTAGTACAGGGTGGGACTGGAATGCTTTCTGGAAAATTACTGCCTTCTTTTCTATCATTCTCGCCTTTATGAATTTGTTACCTATTCCGGCGTTAGATGGAGGACATGTTGTCTTTACCATTATTGAAATGATCACCGGAAGAAAACCAAGCGATAAATTTCTGGAGTATGCGCAAATAGCGGGAATGATAATCCTTTTCGCTTTACTAATTTTTGCGAATGGAAATGATTGGTTCGGGTGGGGAAAAGGGCACTAAACGACACTATTATCATGAATATTGCACATCCTTTTTTTGGGTCGGTTGATTTCTATTCCTCAGTAAATAAACAAATAAGCCAAATTTTTGTTTCTGATTATTGTTGTAAAAACATAACTTGATCAATATTAGAAACGCTATAAAATGTCTTATTACAAAACACCTGTTTTTAAAAAGATCTTAATCTTCATCAACATTTGTTTTGTCATTGCTTACTTATCGGTTTGTCTCGTACCTTTTGTAAATACAGGCGTTCATTGGTATATTGCCATTCCTGGAATAATATTTCCAATACTGTTTTTTGCTTTATTGTTTTTTATTATCCTTTGGATCATTTTAAAATCCAGGATTGTATGGGTATCTGTGATTGCTCTCACATTTGGCTTTCAGCAGATTCCTGCCGTTTTCGCTTTTCATCTTCCTTCTGATTTCACTTATGAAAAGTTACCCAACACATTGCGTGTCATGCAATGGAATGTTATGGGTTGGGACCAGGAAAATGAGAAAAGTAACCTCGAAAACGGAGGTCATTCCCTGCGCCCTTTTATGATGGATTTGATTCGCGAACAGAATGCTGATGTCCTTTGCTTTGAAGAATTTTACGAATCAGAAGACACGTTGCAAGCTAACTCCAACATATCATCCATCACAAAAATGGGGTACCCTTATCATTTTTTTGTTCCTGTAGATGATAGCCAGTCCGTGGGTCGGTCAGGAATAATTATCTTTTCCAAAGATCTTATAACTGGCACCGCCAGATTCGATTTGAACACTAATAAAAGAGGTGAACATTTGATTTATGCCGACATAAAAAAAGAGGATCATGTTTTCAGGATTTTTGCCACTCATTTAATCCCGATCAAATTTGGTCAATGGGATGAACAAAGATCCATCAGGGAACAGCTATATGGAAGTGAAAGTTTTGATAACTATAAAAGTATTTTTTCAAAATTGATAAGAGGATATTCGTTTCGTTATCATCAATCAAAGATGGTTGGCCGGAAAATTTTTGAGAGCCCTTATCCATCAGTCATTTGCGGCGATTTCAATGATATACCAAATTCAAGTACTTACTTCAATGTAAAGGGGAATCTTCAAGATCCTTTTCTCAAAAAAGGCTACTGGACGGGAAGAACCACGAAAAAAAGTTTTGGAATTATTTCTCCCACATTGCGTATTGATTATATTTTGGCTCACAGATCATTTAAGGTGAACCAATTCCAGATTCTTCAAGTTCCTTTTTCAGACCATTATCCGGTCGAAACTGATTTACAATATTGATCGAATTTTTAGGCAGATTTAATCTTCACTTTAATATTTTATTATAATTATCATATTTACCTTTCGGGATTATATATTTCTGTTCCAATTGTATGTTAGACAAAACGCGTTCTTTTATCCGATCCATTTTAATCCTGGCTAATATTGGTATTATTATTCTTTATCTGTCGGTTTGTCTTGTACCATTTATCAACACTGGAAAATATTGGTTTATTGCCTTACCCGGGCTGGCTTTTCCTTTAATTTTTTTTTCGCTTCTATGCTTTACATTTTTATGGATCATTCTACGTTCAAAATGGGCTTGGTTATGTTTATTTGTGATGCTTTTAGGCCTTCAACAAATCCTTGCTGTTTTCTCATTTCAATTACCCAAACAGTTCAGGGCTGATAAACAACCAAACACATTAAGAGTTCTACATTGGAATGTTGAAGGCTGGGACGCAAGCTTCAAAAAAAACCCTGAACGAGATAATTACAAACCAGAAATGTTTTCTCTTATAAAAGAAGAAAATGCGGACGTGCTTTGTTTTGAAGAATATGCCGATATTGTCAATATTAATAATCCAAAATCTAATGTGTCATTGATCAGGAAGATGGGTTATCCTTATTATTTATTTGCTCCAACAGAATCTAAAAATTCTATTTCACAACAAGGAGTGATCATTTTTTCCAAGTATCCAATTATACATTCTGACACATTCAATTATGGTAAAAACACAAGTGCAGAACATCTGATTTATGCAGACATCTTATTTGAACAAAAGACGATCAGAATATTTACTACTCATCTGCAATCAGTTCGGTTTGAGTCATCTGATTATGAAAGTCTAAGTCGGCTGAAACATGCAAAAGACCCGGGCTATCATGATTCACGAACGATCGTTTCAAAATTGAAAAATGGTTATGAGCACCGCTTTGAGCAGGCTCTTATGGTTAAAGAACAGATTAATAAAAGTCCCTACCCGGTGATTATCACCGGCGACTTTAATGATGTACCCAATTCAAATACTTATTTTACAATAAGAGGCAATCTGCAGGACGCTTTCTTGAAAAAAGGTTTTTTCATTGGACAATCTTTCCGTTACATTTCTCCTACTTTAAGAATTGATTTTATCCTTCCAGATAGAAAGTTTGAAGTTATTCAATTCCGGGTAATCCATGTTCCTTTCTCGGATCATTATCCTTTGGAAACAGATCTCCGATACAACTAAAAGAGTGGAGGTGAAATTCTAAAATATTATTCGCCATTGATCATCTGGCCTTTTTTTCTTTGCAAAATTTTTTGAAGAATATCTACTGAATTACTTACAGCTTCTTCAAACGTAGCCGCATTCTTTTTGACAAAATCATCATTCCCGGGAACGATCAATCTAATATCACAAATCTTATTATCGAGGATATTAGCTCCGTCTACTGACAAAGTCACATCAGCACTGATAATTTTATCATCGAAACGGGAGAGCTTTCCAACTTTTTCATTCACAAAATTTATCAACTCTGGTTTTGCTTTGAATTTTAAGGTCTGAAGATTTATATTCATATCTGATTTATTTGATGAATTTTATTTCTTAATTAACTTTTCGAAAGGTAGAAAAAATAAGGTTCGATTGTTTACTAATTCGGGTATTTAAAACGTGTAATTTCATTTTGTAATTCTGTCCTTTAATTTCTTTTCAATCAATAAATTTAATTCCAGAATTTAATTTCTACGAAAGTTAAAATTATCACGAATTTTCAATCGCGTCATATTCCGCGGCTTAATTCGGTAATTTTGAATATAAATTTCTTTCGATGAAAAAAATTCTTTTCGCGTCAGTGATAATTTTATTTATTCTTTCAAACGCAGACGCACAATACAAAACATATAAAATTTCTGTAAAAGGCGATACCATAAATGCAGTCGATCTAAAAGGAATGAAACAGGGAAAATGGGTGCTACATGTAAATCCGTTGCGCGGCGAGCCTGGGTTTGAAGAGGAAGGGTTTTTTGTGAATGATCAGAAAAATGGCAGTTGGAGAAAATACGATCTTCAGGGTGACCTAATTGCCTATGAAAATTTTAAGAAAGGTGATAAAGATGGGAAGTCCGAATATTATAATGCTTTCGGTGATTTGTTAAGAGTGGAAAATTGGCGTGGTTATAATCCGGAGCAACCGTATGACACCATCCCTGTTTATGGTACGGGGAACAATGAAATTCTAAATTATAAAATTATCAAAGCACAACCTTATAGCGTAAAAGATGGTGCCTGGACTTATTATGAAAAGGGAATCATCATAAAGACTGAAAATTATGATCGCGGTTTTTTACTAAATCCAACAAAAACAGAAGTTGCTACGGATGCGCCAATGAAAAAAATAGTCCCTAAAGAAGTGATTGAATATCAAAAAAAGAATAGCAATAAAAAACGCGTTAAAGTAAGAGATGGAAGTACCGGCTATTGAGCATTTTTTTTATTTAAATTCATAATTTTATAAGAAAGTTCTTTCAAGAGCGAACCAATGGATATACCCATATTTCCAATTCCGATACTTCGAATATTTGCATCATGTAACAAAAGAATTACCTGTTCTACTTCTGAATAAGAATAATTTTTTGTTGTTTCCAAAACCTGTTCAACTAAAAATGAATTAAACGAAAACATAGGCTTCAAGGCTCGTTCACTTCTGTCGGGCATTTGATAAACCACCAGTATTTTTGCAAAATAAGAATAAAGAGAAGGTAATATCAATTGAATGGGAATCGCTTTGGGATTGGATTCCAGGAATTGAATAATGCGTATCGCTTTCGAAGCATCTTTTTTACTGAGCGCATTTTGCAGTTCAAAAATATTATATTCTTTGCTGATGCCAATATATTTTTCAATATCGTCTTCGGTGATATTTTTTTCTTCTCCTTTGTTCAACGAAAGCTTTTCGATTTCATTTACGATTCTTGACAGATCGTTTCCTATATGATCAATCAATAAATATAATGCCTTCGGTTTTATCTGAAAGCCTCTCGATTCCAAATAAGTTTTTGTCCATGCAGGCAGTTGATTATCATAAATCTTTTTTGACAAAAAGACTTCACCTTTTCTTTTTATTAGTTTAGAAAATTTCTGGCGTCCATCTAATGTTTTGCCTTTATAAGAAACGATCAAAACTGTTGATAACAGTGGATTCTCCACATACGCTTCAAGTTTCTCTACATCTTTCATTTGTTGAGCTTCTTTCAATAAAACAACTTGTCTTTCCGAAAACATCGGATAACGCCGGCAGGCATTTATTACATCAGCCCAGTTTGCGTCTTTTCCGTAAAAAACGGTTTGATTAAACTCTGCATCCGTTTTGGAAAGAATATTTTTTTCAGCAAAATCCATCACCTCATCTATGAAATAATCTTCATCACCTTCGAGCCAGTAGATAGGCTTGTATTCTTTATTTTTCCAGCTGGTAATTATTGAAGCAGAGGTCATTTTTCAAAGATAAATTTTTACGTCTAAAAAGTTGTAATTTGGATCGGTCTTTCCAGCCTAAATCAATTTTTATGATTGCGTGGTTTTGGAAAATCGAGAAACGCATTACCTTTATTCAAAAATAAAAACTTACATCATGAGTTACGAAAACCTTTCTGACAGCGAGAATTTAGGAGAAATACCGGCGACCCGCAATAACAATAACGGCCGCAATATTCTGACGGCTATTTTAGTAATCGCACTTCTTGGCACCTGGGGATATATCATCTATGATAAGAATAAAACCCGCCAGGAAAAACAAGATCTTACCAGCCAGATCGTCAACAGTGACTCTGCTAAAAACGAATTGCAACGTGAATTAGACGACGCTGCTCTCCGGCTTGATGCGCTTAAAACCAGCAATGTCAAAGCAGACAGTCTTTTGAGAACAAAGGATAAAGATATTGAAGTATTAAAATCCCGTGTACAAAGTATCATCAACAATAGAAATGCTACGAAGTCAGAACTAGCAGAAGCAAAAAGATTGATTGCTCAATTGAAAGGGAACATTGAAACTTACACAGCCCAAATAGATTCCTTAACAGTTGCCAACGCACAATTGACAGAAACAAATAGGGTAGTGACCGAACAAAGAGATGTTGTTCAAAAAAGTTATGATTCTGCCAGCAAGGTGATACATCATAAAGATACTGTGATTGATATTGGTTCGACCCTGACTGCTTCCGGGTTTTCAATTGAAGGAATAAAAGAGAGAAACAGTGGTAAAGAAAAAGTAACTTCTACCGCAAAAAGGGTTGACAAATTAAGAATCTCATTTACAGTGGATGAAAATAGAATTACCTCTTCAGGCCCTAAAGACATCTATGTATCGATTACTGATCCTGGAGGAAAACCAGTAGCAGTCGATGCTTTGGGATCCGGGACTTTCACCACGCGAGACGGAATTCAAAAACCATTCACAAAAAAAATACAGGTAAATTATATTCAGGGACAAAAACAACCGGTAAAAGTTGAATGGACTCCAAATAGTAGATTTGAAACGGGCGCCTACAAAATTCAGATTTATAATAATGGTTTCAAAATTGGGGATGGAGTTTGTACGTTGAAAAAAGGTGGCCTCTTTTCCTGATGAACACATAATAACTTTAATGAAAAAACTTCCTTTTTTTGGCGAAGTTTTTTTTATGGTTTGAATACTGAAAAATAGTTCGTAAAAATCCGCTTCTTTTTTTGTGATTTATCGTTATGACTTAAATCTTATTGTCCGGCAGGTGATCTCCAGCAGAGTATGCATCCTCTTCAGATTAATGGTGCTGATAAGAATTTATTTTGAGATAACCTCCGACTATTTTTCAGTACATTAACTTCCACCTAATGTAGTAAACAAACAAAAAGATTAAAATTTTAATTTCTATAATGGAGAATATGACGTGTTAGTTTACAAATCGGTGGTCCAATCCCCTGAAGTCTACCGGCACTAATTTGCTCACGCCAGGTTCCTGCATTGTAACTCCATAAATTACATCTACAGAAGCCATAGTCATTTTATTGTGTGTAACAATAATGAACTGAGATTCTTTGCTGAATTTGCGGATCATTTGTGTGAATTTTCCAACATTGGCATCATCCAGCGGAGCGTCTACTTCATCCAGGATACAAAATGGCGCTGGCTTTATCAGGTAAATTGCAAAAAGTAATGCAGTGGCTGTTAGTGTTTTTTCACCACCGCTCAATTGTGTAATGCTGGTGGGCCGTTTGCCTTTAGGTTTGGCAACAATATCTATCCCTGTTTCAGCGAGATTATCCGGATTCTCCATAACCATATCAGCCGTATCATCATCAGTAAACAAAGCTTTAAACACATTTTGAAAATTCTCTCTGACCTGGTTGAATGTGTCTAAAAACTTTTGGTTTGCCGTCTTTTCCACTTCTTCGATCGTTTGCATCAACGATTCTTTCGCGGTTACTAAATCATCTTTTTGTTCTTTGATAAAATCAAAACGTTTTTTCATTTCGGTGAAAGCTTCAATAGCCGTAGGATTTATTTCTCCCATATTTTCCAGCCTCTTTTTTATCCGATCACATTTCTCCTGCAACTCTTCTAAGGGCGTTTCTGAATTTCGTTCTTCATCAAGAATTGCATCCAGCTCTACTTTAAACTCAACACTCAATCTTTCTTTCATTCCTGCCAAATGAAGTTTTAATTCATTTAGCTTATCTTTTATTTCGTTCAACAGCGTATCTGTTTGTTCTTTATTTTTTTGTTTTTGACGAAGTGCAGTTTCTTTTTCATTTAATGCATTCCTTAAATTGTAATACGCCTGGTCTGCTTCATTCAATTTTTTTTCTTCTGCATCTTTATTCTTCAATAATGTAATTACTTCATGTTCCAGAACTTTTAATTCTGTGGAAGTAACCGAAATATTATCAGAAGATTCTTTTAGCTGGGTATTGCTGTTTGCAATCTGAGTATTCAAATCGACGAATTGTTGGTTCTTAAAATCAAGCTCCTGGCCAATCGAATTGACTTTGCTCTGCTGACGAGTTAATTGTAAATTATGATCATTGAATAACCTGTTGGCTTCATTGAATTCCTGTTCTGCTTTCACAAATTCACTCCCTGCAATTTTCATTTTTTCATCATGCTCTGCTACTTGTTCAATGAACGTTTTCAGCTTTATACGGGTTGCTTCAATATTTTCCTGGTTTTGTGTAAGTTGGCGTTTCATTTCATCTACCCGATTCTGTGAAACCTCTTTTTGATGAAGAATATTTTCAATTTTATTTTGGATAGAATAAGATATGTTGACGAGCTCATTAATACTTTGCTGGGCTTGTTGAATGGCATGTTCTTTCAACTGCTGATTAAATGCAATGACTTCATTCGACTTTTTGTTGATCACCGATTTCAGTGCATTTACTTTCTCTTTTTGGACAATAATTTTTGCTGATAGTTTCTCTAAATTTTTAGCCCGCCCAATTTTCTTTCCTTCGAATAACCCAACACTTCCACCACTAAGCGAATATTTTCCTTTGACATATTTTCCGGTTTTTTCGAGGATCACATGACCATTACTATTTTCTAACGCTTCATCATTTTCAGCAATAAAAACATTGTGTAAAAGATATCCCGAAAGATTCCGGTATTTTTCATCAATCTCGATCACATTCAATGCGGGAATTGTGTTCTTAACTGATTCAACAACTTTATTATCTTCTTTCGAATTCAACTGGTCGAGCAAAAAGAAATTGGCTTTCCCTTTTTTGTTTTCATCTAATGAATATACGGCCTTTAAACCTTCATTCAGATTATCCACTACATAATAATTCAGGAATGGTTCCAACACATTTTCAACAGCAGTTCTGTACTCTTCTTTCACATAAATTATATCAGAAAGAATTGGCGCAGTAAAATTTAAAGATTTATTATTATGCAAAAATTTTACACTTTCGGGATAACCTTCCATTTTATCTATCAGGCTTTTCAACAAGTCATGTTCGTTTTGTTTTGCATCAAGAATCCGGTTCTCATCAGCAAGTCCATTTCTCATTCTATCAAGCTCAGCTTGTGTCCCAAGGATTTGTTCTTTCGTAAAATCATTATGCTTCTTTAATTCTGCCAGCTCATTTTTCTTTTCATTCAACGCTGCCTCTTTTTCTTTTTTATCATTTTCTAGCCTGGAAAGATGATCCGTTCGTTGCTTTTGTTCTTCTTCAATTTGCACGATTGACCTTTGTAAGTTTGATATTGAAGAATCCGCAACTGCTACTTTTTTTTCAGCATCAAAGTGATTTCGCTGCAACTGCATTTGTATTTGACGCAGACCATCAACTGCAGTTCTTTTCACATCATACACATTCCTTCTCTCTTCCGCATTTTTTTTCAAAATTTCGAGACTTTCTTTATGTTCATTCAGCTTGGTTTGTTCATCTGAAATTTGATGTTTTGAAAACTGAATGCTTTCTTCAATTCCTTTTTGCTGTTCTTCCGCTTTTAGTAGAAAATTTTTAAGACTGGTTTCTCTTTCACGTAAATATTGCAAACGTTGGACACTGAGACTCTTTTTATTTTCTCTTTCCAGAACCGTATTATTCGTTTCATTAAAAGCATGCTGTTGCTGTTGAAGGGAAATTTCTTTTTCCGCCATCGATGCTTTTTCCTTCTGCAAAGCGGCTTCCTCAGTAGCAATGTTGGCTTCAAATTTTATTCGCTTATCTGTCTCCGATCTTTGCTGCTCATTCAATTCTTTATAAGTGATATTGAATCCCTGAAGGGCGGCTTTAGCAAGCTCGATGCTAAGCTCACGATAATCTTTTTTTATATCTAAATATTTTTCTGCTTTTTTTGCCTGACTTTCTAAAGATTTTAATTGATTATTTATTTCAAAAAGTATGTCTTCTATTCTGGCGAGGTCTTGTTCTGTGGCTTCAAGTTTTGATTTCGCTTCCCGCTTCCTGGTTTTGTAAATTGAAATTCCGGCGGCCTGTTCAAGCATTCTGCGGCGGCTGTTGTCTTTATCTTTTATGATATCGTCCACCATTCCCAATTCAATGATCGCATAACTATCCGTGCTGATTCCGGTATCCATAAAAAGATTGTGAATGTCTTTCAGGCGGCATGAGACGTCATTCAACCGATATTCACTCTCGCCGTTTTTATAATATTTACGGGTAACGGTAACCGTTTGAAACTCTGTAGGAAGTAAATTTCTTGTATTTTCAAAAGTGAGACTGACTTCAGCAAGCCCGCTGGCACTGCGGTTCTTCGAACCATTGAATACCAAACTTTCTAGATTTTCGCTTCTTAGCTGGCTAATTTTTTGTTCGCCAATTACCCAACGTATACTATCAACTATATTGCTCTTACCACATCCATTCGGGCCGATGACACCAGTTATTGCCTGGTCAAAATTTACGATTGTTTTGTCGGCAAAACTTTTAAATCCTTTTATTTCTAAATTCTTTAATCTCACAATTTCTGATTTTTACAGGGATTACATTCTTTGCTGTTGTCTGGCAAATATATTGGTTATGGAGGTAAGAAAGTTTCGTATAACTTCATTGCTTTTTATAGTTATACACAGATTTTTCACAGAAATTCAAAAGCCGTAACTTTCAAATTGATTTAGTTGGTTTTTATTACAAATATGATTATATACATTTGCAGCGGTTTTAATTCTCTTTACGCCAATATTTAATTTAAAAAAATTAACAATGAAAAAATTCTTAGTGCCCATTGACTTCTCTGACACTTCAGTGAATGCAGCAAAATATGCCGTAGCATTAACGAAGGATATTCCTGACGCAGAGATCATTCTTTATCATGTGTATAGCAAGATCAGTTTTGCCACTTTAACTTCAAAAGATGAGGGATCCAGACAAAAAGTTTCTGAATCTGAGTTGAATGAAGTAAAGAAGAAAATAACCCAAAATAATGATCACATTTCTTATGTGGCAGAAGAAGGTTCTTTTATAGAAAATATCAGCGATTTTGTAATGGGGAATTTTATTGACATGGTCATCATGGGAATTACCGGAAGCTCGAGAATTACACAGGTTTTCATGGGTACCAATACTTTGAATGTCATCAGGAACATCAGTTGTCCCGTAATGATTGTGCCTTCTGGAGCAAAACTAACCGGGTTGAAAAAGGTAGTGTTTACTTCAGATTTTAAAGATGTTGCAAGGACGACCCCTTTTATTTCATTGAAAAAAATATTGGATACTTTCAAACCGGAATTGGATATTCTGAATGTGGACAGTGAACATTATGTAGAACTTACGCCGGAATTTAAAATTGAAAGAGAAGCCATGGTTGATAAGCTTGGCGTTTATAATCCGGAGTTTTCATTTTTAAGATCGTACGACTTTTTAGAAGGGATCAGTAGTTTTGTTGAAACAAAAAATATCGACGCAATTATAACTGTACCACGCAAACATAGTTTTTTAAGCCAACTTTTTGTAACAAGCCATACGAAGAAGTTAGCGTATAACAGTAATGTTCCGATTATCGCAGTACCTGCTTAATTTTATTTTTTTTCATATAGCAGACAAACAAAAAAGTGCGTTTATTATTTTCAATATGTTGTAACGGTGATGAACAAACGCATTTTATTTTTTGTTCAAAGGATTCAACACGATACTGATATTTTTTGCGGGAAAAATATAAATTTGCAACGAATCTTCCTGAAAGTTTTCTGAAAATTGATAGCAGGTTGAGAAGATTTATCTGATAATTTATACGGGATGTAGCGCAGCCCGGTAGCGCACTTCGTTCGGGACGAAGAGGCCGCTGGTTCGAATCCAGTCATCCCGACAAAAAAGATATAGTCAATATTTAGCAAAAAAAGAGGGAGAAAATATCTCCCTCTTTTTTATATAGAAAAATCTACTTCTTATCATTCAATGCGACAAAATGTGTCACCTGGTTTTTTATGGGTTTCAATGTTTTTAGATAGGAATATATTGAGCGCAAATCAGAACTATCCATACCGGCAAACATGACCCATGGCATGATGGTATTAATATCTTTCTGTCCCATATCTACCACATTTGCAGGATTTGAGTAAGTTTTGAATCTGGTTACAAATTGATCCACAGTCCAACTTCCGATACCGGTTTGTTTATCAGGTGTGATGTTTGCCGAGTGTACTTCACCATTTGGCATTTCGAAAACACGGCCACCTGAGAAAGCAAGAGATGGAATTATCTGACCTTTTTTAGCCTGAGTATGGCATTCCATACATGCAGCAGAATTTACCAGGTAAGCGCCATATTGAATGGTATCGGCTTTTGAGGGCTTTTGAACAAGAGAGGCTTTTTCCGGAATCGTATTCACAATGAAATTCATTGGGAATGCAATCTCATGATCCGGTGTTTTATTTTCTATAGCAGGTAAGGATCGGATATAAGCAATGATATCATAAATATCTTCTTTATCCATTTCCCCGTAATAATGATAGGGCATAACCGGGAAAAGGGCATTCCCATATTTATTAACGCCGGTGGTGATAGTACGAAAAATTTCCCCATCTGTCCAATCTTTTAGGTGGAAAGGAGTTATGTTTTTGGAATAAAATGTTCCTGGAAATCCCATTTTTTCATTAAATAATTCACCTCCTTTTCCATTGGTTCCCGGTTCCAACGGCCCTGAAAATTTCTTCCAGTTGCGAGTTGAATGACAGTCCATACAGAGCGTTACATGATTGGCAAGGTATTCTCCATGTTGTACTCTTTCGGTCGTTATTGCTACATGTAAATCAGGCGCATCGCCCACATTTGGTAACCCGAACTTCAAATAAATGGCAACACCGGCGATCACTACGATAACAACTATTAGAATTGTTAGTAAAATCTTTTTCATAAATAATTTTTAAGGTAATTAGAATATCACAAATTGTTATTTGTGAAAAAAAGTTAAAATTAATTCAATTTCTTAAAAGAAGCAAGATGCTCATTTAATATTCAATTTTAATCAAAAATTATTTCCTGTTTTTATCTTCTCTACCAAGAATTGATTTTAAAGCCTTTATGCAGCGAGTCAATATCATTGATAATCGAAAGAGTTTTTACCAAAAAAAAGTGAGATTATTATCTTCGCATGGTTCACAAAGTGATTCTATAATTTCGAAAGGAGAAAAAATTTAAAATTCAATACCATAATTACTGATTTATAAATTTATTTATTATGAAAAAAACGTCAGTTGTAAATCTAATCAAATGTTCGATTGCTATTTGTGTATTGGCGTTTACCTCTTGCAAGTCTACCCGTGTTTTTAAATCATCAGTTTCTACAGCGGAAAGTTATCATAGCAATTATGACGATACTACTTTAACCGTTGATAATAGTTCTATTCTCATGCCTTACAATCGTTTTGTTGATCCGGCAGGAATCGTAATTCGTTTTGGCAGTGCTGCACTTGAAAACCATAGTCTTGATTGCGTTTTATTGCCTGATGCTAAAGTATTAGCTGTTGAGGATCGGTATGGACTTGCTTTTATTGATGTAAAAGAAAAT
>JBDTKF010000035.1:0-3714 GCA_039935455.1 Ginsengibacter sp. | reverse complement strand
AAAATTATGACGGCTATCTGCGCTGGGCTTATAATTGTTGGAATGCGAATCCATTAACTGACTCGCGCTTTGGGCTGTGGCCCGGCGGCGACACTTACTTCGTTTATCCGGGTGGCAGAAGTTCCATTCGCTTCGAACGCCTGAGAGAAGGAATCCAGGATTATGAAAAATTTAAAATTTTGCGGAGCCAGTTAGAAAAATCAGATAAAACAAACGAGGTAAAACAACTCGATGATGTTTTAAAAGATTTCGAAATGAAAAATTTGAATGGTACCAACTCAAATGTAGCCTTAGAAAAAGCAAGGGATATTTTGAATTCTTTTTAATATCGAACAGGTTAATCAAAATAATAAAGCAAAAATAATATCAGTAAAAATTTACTACGGTTCCACAACTTTAATTTTTTATAACACCAGAAATGAAGATTTATTATTTTATCTCTTCTTGATTGAAATGATATCGTAAAAATAATAAATTCCCGCGGGACAATCGCAACCAACAGCTGCTTTTGTTTCCCTGAGGGAAACTGTTACTGCTATTGGTCAATCCAATCATTAAAAATAGGATTTTCATATTTCTTATTTGTAATGTGGCAATCCAACGAAGAAAAACGATGCATCCGAGATCATTTTTTTTTATCCCGTTGTTGGTCTTGTGATCATCAACGGGGAGGTATCGCATTTCAAATTTGAAAAAGAAAATTTGCAGAACATTTTATGGTTGATTTTTGATCCGGAGATTTATTTAACTAACCAATCATTTATTTTTTTTACAAAAGCAAAATTAAAATCTCTTACCTGCAAATAGAATTAATATCTTTATTTCTCATTTCAAAAAAAATAAAACCATGGCTACAAGAAGAAAATTTATTCAACAATCGGGAACAATTGCTCTTGCAGGTTTGATGTTGCCGCACCTTGGCCGGGCGGAGAAATTTTTTAATAGTAAGGCGGAAATGCCCATCGGTCTTCAATTATACACCCTGGGCGGTTTAATGACAACGGATACAAAGGGCACGTTACAAAAATTGGCGGCCATCGGTTATAAAGAAGTAGAAAGTGCGGGATCGCAAAAAGGAAATTTCTATGGTTATAAGCCAAAGGAATTTGCGGCGATGGTACACGATGCCGGAATGCACTGGCGCTCTGCACATGTTGGTGGCGCAGGGTTTACACCGCGCGATATTATGAAGATGGCTAAAAATGCGCAAGACTCAGCAACAGCTCAGAAATATATAGACAAGATGAAAGATACGCCCATGCCTATGAACTTAACTGACAATTATCAGCAACTTGCTGATGATGCAGCAGAAGGCGGACTAAGCTATTTAGTTTGTTCCAGTATTCAGGTAACCACCCTTGATCAAATAAAAAAAGCCGTAGAGGTTTTCACCAGGAGCGGCGAAGCCTGCAAAAAGAATGGTGTTCAATTTGCCTATCACAATCATGTATCAGAATTTGATGAAGTGGAAGGTGTGCGCCCCTTCGATTATATTCTTGGCCACACGGATAAAGACCTGGTGAAAATGGAACTCGATCTTGGCTGGGCCACCAAGGCAAAGCAAGACCCCGTGGAATTATTCAAACAACATCCCGGCCGTTTTCCGCTTTGGCATGTGAAAGACCTCGGTAAAACAACCATGCAACCGGTAGAAGTGGGAGCGGGTGTTGTTGATTTCAAACGGATATTCGACAATCGCAAAGAGTCTGGAATGAAATACTTTTTTGTAGAGCAGGACGGAGCGCCAAAGCCGTTTGAAGATGTAACAGCCAGTTATAATTATTTGGAAAAGATGCTGAAGAAATAATCGGTAGTCTCGTTTGAAAATAGGAATTGGGAGAATTTGTTTGTCTACTGATACCATCCTTTTATCAATGTTCAAATAAACATCCCTCACCTCAAAGACTGTTTTACGAAGATTGTTGCAAGAAATATTTTGTTACAAAAAGCCTTTGTGTTTTCAAGATACAAATACTGAAAATTAATTAAATTTGGATATCGAAATAAGTCAATCGTCTTCCTGATGATCCATTTACTCAATATATTTTCATTTCTGTATGACGAGTTGATTGGTTTCATGGGCATCGGCCCATTGATTGAAATGTATCATTCGGGAGATTACAGTTCGCTCCATACTTTACGAGGTATCCAGAACACAATTGTACCGGTAATTCCGCTTTTACTAATCATTGAGATTTTGAGGGCTGCATTTTATAAAAAATTCAAAGCAATTCATTATAAGACGCAATTCTTCACTTACGTGTTCAATAGTTTTATCGGGCGTTTCATTTCAATTGCAGCGGTTGCCTTTTGTATAGGCCTTTTTGAAAAGTACGCGGTTATTAAAACAAGTTTTACCTGGTACTGGCTTATCTACGGTTATGTTGCCTGGGAGCTATCACACTTTGTATATCATTACCTGGCACATAAGATCAGATTGTTATGGTGCCTGCACGCTACACACCATGTACCCCAAACAATGAATCTTTCCGTTACGTATGCTCATTTTTTTCTGGAAGCTCCTTATGCAGATGTGATCAGGACTTCTATATGCATACTGCTGGGCGTAAATCCTGCGCTTTTGTTTTTTATCATGTTTATTGATGGAACATGGGGCGCCTTCATTCATGTGGGAGAAAATATTTTAAAAACAGGCCGGCTTGGATTTTTAAATCGCATCATCCTAACTCCGTCTCACCATCGGGTACATCACGCCCGCAATCCATATTACATGGACACCAACTTTTGTAACCTGCTCAATATTTGGGATAAGGTTTTTGGAACTTATGTGGATGAGAAAGACGAGATTCCCATTGAATATGGTATTACCAGGAAGATGAATCCGAATAACTTTACTGATATGTATTTTGGAGAGTTTGCCGCTTTATTTCGGGATGTAAAAAAAGCACCCGGACTAAAAAATAAATTGCTGTATTTAATAATGCCTCCCGGCTGGAGTCACACAGGTGAGCATAAAACCGCAAACGTAGTGAGAAAAGAATTTATAGAAAATATGAAGCCGGCTGAACAGACTTCCTTTTAACAGCACTCTCTTAATAGCAAATTACCGGCTATACTACTTGCCTCGGATCATTTAATATTTAAATTTCGCCTTGTCCAGTTTTATTTTTTCTTTGAACATTTGATTCATTTTTTCATTAGCGCCTTTCAGCGTTAAAATGAGCGAACCATTTTCCCGTGAATACTTGTTAGTAATAGAATCGCTTAATACCGCCGAAGAAAAATCTTTTAGAAAAGAATGTTGCATTTCCTTTTTGTCATCGGTTATTAAAATGATATTGTCTATGTGCAAACTATCAGGCATCCAATATAAGAAACTCGCGTTATCACTGTATGCTGTGGGAAGATCATAGCTTCTGCCGTAATAATTAATGGCCCCTGCCTGGCCGTAGTTATCTGCAAAAATGATAGTTCGCGTCTTTTCTTCAGCACTCAGCGAGTGATAGGCTTTTGCAGTTTTTTCAGTCATTTCTTTCCAGCCCTGCATGTCTGCAAAGTCCTGCGGTATGGTATGTAGTTTTAGATCTTCCCACTTATAAAGTCCAAACTTTTCCAGGTGTCTGGCTTCATAATAAGCGGATAATCTTGCGGGCTCCCACATGGGGAAACCAATAGGCATTATACGAATTCCCAAAGCGCAAGGGATAATAATAAATACATATTTCCAAACCCTGGAATGCTGGTTGGAAAAGC
>JBDTKF010000034.1:0-16339 GCA_039935455.1 Ginsengibacter sp. | reverse complement strand
TCACCGAAGAATATAAAAATTATGAGACTGAAATTGAAAGATGGAGTGGTTATCCAAGGATAGCTCGTGTGAAGCATTTGTCGATAATCTCGAAAGTAACGATCAAAGAAGAGGCATTAAAATTGCGTCCGAAATTGAAAGCTTTAATATGACAAAACAACAATTAAGAATTATTTTTAAAGAAAAAAGAAAATCTCTTTCATTACAAGAGATCGGGAAATTTAACGATCTGATTTTTAATAATTTTAAAAAATTAGAACTCCCATTCATTAATTGTGTACACACTTACCTTGCTTCATTAAAACTTTGCGAACCTGATACAGCAAGGATTATACGACATTTACAGTTAAAAAATCCATTCCTAAAAATTGGGGTTCCGAAAATTGATATTCGTTCAGGAATACTAATGAATTATTATTTTGATAAAGGTGTTGAAATGATTCAAAATACTTTTGGAATAGAGGAACCCAAAAAGGGAGATTTAATTCCTGAAACCGAAATAGATCTGATTTTGATACCAATGCTCGCATTCGATAAAAAAGGAAACAGAGTTGGATTTGGGAAAGGTTATTACGATAAATTTCTTTCGCATTGTAAACCGGCCGCATTGAAAATTGGTTTGAGTTTTTTTGAACCTGTTGATAAAATAGAGGATATAATCACTGTTGATATTCCATTAGACTTTTGTGTTACCCCAAAAAAAAACTATCTTTTTTAATTGCTCTTATGATGAAAATCTTCAGATACATTCTATTGCCGTTCTCCCTGGTTTACGGTGGAATTATCCGGATGCGTAACAAGTTATTTGATAAAAACATTTTGCGATCTGCAACTTTTGATTTCCCTTTAATTTGCGTAGGAAACCTTGCTGTTGGCGGGACGGGAAAAACTCCAATGGTAGAATATCTGGTTAATTTACTTCAACAAAATTATAAAGTGGCCACGCTCAGCCGCGGTTATAGAAGAAAGACCAAAGGCTTTTTAATTGCGGATGAAAACTCAGAAGCATCTGATCTTGGCGATGAGCCAATGCAAATTCATCAAAAATTTCCGGGAATTTCCGTGGCTGTTGCTGAAGAAAGAGTGATGGGAATTCCTCAGTTACTTTTCAATAAACCGGAAACACAACTTATTATCCTTGACGATGCTTTTCAACATAGAGCAGTAAAAGCGGGATTGAATATTCTCTTGACCGGTTATGACAATCTTTATCCGAAAGATTTTCTATTACCAACGGGAAATCTGCGTGATCTTAAAAATAGTAGCAAGCGCGCTCATATAATTGTTGTTACCAAATGTAAACCGGATTTGAATGAAGACGAAAGAGAATCCATCATCAAAGAATTAAATCCATTAAAGAACCAAAAAATTTATTTTACAAAAATAATATACAAGTCGCCTTATCATTTATTTCAAAAAAATATTTTTCCTTTCGATAAAGAACTCGAAGTGCTTCTGGTTTGTGGAATCGCTAATCCAACGGTGATTCTTGAAACTTTCGAATCCAAAGTTTCTTCAATCAAAATTATGCGTTACAAGGATCATTATAATTTTCATTCTGATGATATAAATAATATCAAAGAACGTTTTTCAAAAATAAAGAACGAAAAAAAAATGATCCTCATTACCGAAAAAGATGCTGCAAAACTTTCAATATTTGTAAACGATTTGAACCAGGTTCCAATTTATGTTTTACCAATGGAACATAAATTTCTTTTTGGTGGGGAGAATGAATTTAAAAATGATGTTTTTAATTTTGTAAGTTCATTTACAAATAAGTAATGAAATGATGAAGTTCATTTATTGCCTATAATTTATATTATGTTAAGTAGTGTATTAAATAGACATACCGTTTTACCTCTTTAGATGAGATGATGTTCCCCCCATTAGTCTTTGCCATTTTTCATATGTTATTTTAATAAGATTGAAAATGTTGGGCAAATTAGTTGCGAATTATGAGTAATAAATTCTTTAGGGAAAAATAAAGGTCGTCGCGAGGACAGCCTTTATTGCAGAAATGCATTGTATTATGCAATTCAATTTAACCAACCGAAAATTTTTAATGCCGATGATGCATATTCTGTCTGTGAATCTGCTTATCAGCTCGCATCAACGGATGTTTCATACCATCATTTTTTAAATTTCTCACATTACCGGCAATCTCCTTTTTGTCTCCTTTGATTTCCTTTGCTTCCGCTTTTGCTTCTGCCTTGTCATGATGTTTTAATTCGTATGCCCTTACTTTTCTATCATGGCGAACGTCTCTTACATCTTTTTTTAGATCCTTCATTTCTTTGTGATTATCGGCATTAGCGTTTGTGGATGTTGTGGTTTGTGCAAATGCTCCTGCCGTGAAGATTCCAACGAACAGAGTTAAGATTACCTTTTTCATTTTTTTGTTTTTAAATTATTAAATGGTTAATGATAACTTGTGATTACAATTTTTATATTTTGTTTAATACATATTTACAAAATGACAAATAAATGACAAATTATTTCTTAAAAAATTAGTTATCACTCCAGCAAATTAGAATGAACCTCTAGTCTTTTCAGAAATGACAGATTGATAACCATAGGATATCGAAAGCAATAGTTTATAAAATAGAAATCAAAAGAATTTGTTTGTTCACTGAATTGAACTTGTTTTGAAACGATATTAATAAAGCCTAACATCATTATATTTTCATTGCGATAGCATGATATTTGTTACTGTTCTTTTTGGGAGAATTACACATTATTGAAAAATTTTAAAATATAAAAGGAGGATAATTAATGAGAAAAATAATTGTTTTATCGTTTATTACATTAGATGGAGTAATGCAAGCACCCGGCGGTCCCGATGAAGATACTTCAGGCGGTTTCAAATATGGTGGTTGGACTGCATCGTATGATGACGAAGCTTTTGAAAAAATTTTGGAAAAACAGATGCAACCAGCAGACCTTCTTTTGGGCAGAAAAACATTTGAGATATTTGCCAGTTACTGGCCTGATCACGCTGATAATTGGCCAGGCATTAATGAAGTCACCAAATACGTCATGTCCGGATCTATGAAGAAATCAGACTGGAATAACTCAGTATTCCTCAACAGTCTGGAAGATATCAAAAAACTTAAAAATTCAATAGGTTCTGACATCAAAGTCTGGGGCAGTGGTGAGTTAACTCAGCTTCTACTCAAAAATGATTTAGTAGATGAACTCTGGCTCAAAATTTTTCCATTGACTCTTGGTAACGGAAAAAAGTTGTTTGACAATGGCACTATTCCGGCAGCACTCACGTTAATAGAGAGTACCATAACTCCAAGTGGAATTATTATTTGCAATTACAAACGATCTGGAAAAGTTGTGACAGGCACTGTCTCATAATAGAACAAAAAAAGGCAAATGAGCTTAACTTGATGCAATTAAAAGGACAATTTAGCGAACACGAACGTGCATTTAAATCCATGAACTCGATAGTATAAACTTAACAGTGGACCACATTTAACTTCATGAGACTCCACGAAAAGATGACTTCTTTAAGCCCAATATTTTTATTCTACAGTAACTGATTTCGCAAGATTTCTTGGTTTGTCCACATCGCATCCTTTTAGAACACCAATATAATAAGAAAGCAATTGTAGCGGGATGACACTCAAAAGTGGAGCCATTATTTCATTTGCAGGAGGAACAAAAAAGACATCATCTGCCATAGTTGGAATGATCTCGTCTCCTTCCGTAATAATTGCAATTACTTTTCCTTTGCGGGCTTTAATTTCCTGGATATTACTGACGATCTTTGCATGATATTCATCTTTGGTAGCAACAAAAACCACTGGCAAGTCTTTATCGACCAGGGCGATCGGGCCGTGTTTCATTTCGGCAGCAGGATATCCTTCAGCATGGATATAAGAAATCTCTTTCAACTTCAAAGCACCTTCCAAGGCTATAGGAAAGTTATGACCTCTACCAAGATACAGCGCGTTGAGTGCATCTTTATATTTTTCAGCGATTGGCTTCAGTAAATCTCCGTTTTTCAAAATAGCATCTACTTTCTCAGGAATACTTTCCAATTCAATCAGAAGTTTTTTATACTTGGATTCTTCAATAGTTCTTTTTTCTTTTGCAATTTTCAAAGCAATCATCAGTAGTACCGAAAGCTGCGCTGTGAATGCTTTTGTAGATGCAACGCCAATTTCTGGGCCCGCGTGAGTATATGCCCCTGCATCTGAAATCCGCGAAATAGAAGAACCCACAACGTTTACAATCCCAAATATAAATGCACCTTGCTGTTTAGCTTTTTCAATAGCTACTAAAGTATCTGCTGTTTCGCCACTTTGCGAAATAGCAATGATTACATCGCCTTTGTTGACAATTGGATTTCTGTAGCGAAATTCTGATGCATATTCTACTTCAACAGGAATTCTACAAAGTTCTTCAATCATATATTCTGCTTCCAATGCCGCATGCCAGCTGGTTCCGCATGCAATGATGATATATCTCGGGGCATTAGTTAGCGCTTCAATATGATCCTGAATTCCCTTCATCGTTATTGTTCCTTTTTCCGCGTCCAATCGTCCACGCAAACAATCAAAAATGGTTGTAGGTTGCTCATAGATCTCTTTCAACATAAAATGATCATAACCACTTTTTTCGATCGCTGCAAGTTCGAGGTCAAGTTTGCTGATGTATGGCATTTGTTTTTCATTGCCCAGGTTTTTCAAAACTAATTCATCGGCTTTTATAATGGCTATTTCGTAATCATTTACGTAAACCACCTCTTTCGTGTATTCCAACATGGGCGTGGCATCTGAGCCGAGAAAGTGTTCTCCTTTCCCTATCCCAATTACCAACGGGCTTCCTTTCCTGGCAGCTATTATTGTATCAGGATGATCTTCATCGAGTAATAAAATAACATAAGCACCCGAAACTCTTTTCAATGCGATACGAACCGCTTCCTCAAGTGGACATTGTGTATTATTTTGAATATTTTCTATGAAGTTCAACAATACTTCAGTATCAGTTTCACTTTTAAAAGTGTAACCTTTTTTAATAAGTTCTGATTTTAGTTGTGCGTAATTTTCGATGATCCCGTTATGGATCATCGCAAGTTTTCCATTATTACTTTGATGTGGATGAGCATTTACATCGCTTGGCTCTCCATGTGTTGCCCAACGGGTATGGCCAATTCCAATATGTCCATTTACGGCTTTACCAATCAATGATTCTTCCAACTCTGCCACTTTCCCTTTTTTCTTGAAAACGTGCAATCCATTCTCATTGATTAAAGCCGCACCGGTACTATCATATCCACGATATTCCTGCCTTTTAAGTCCTGTAATGATAATGGGATAAGCTTCTCTTGGGCCGATGTAACCAACAATTCCACACATAATTTCTTTTATTTTTAATGGCGCAAAGTAACGAAAAAGTGATCAGTACAAATGAATAGAGAACTCAAATATTGTATAAAAGTTGGTTTACTATAATTCTATGACGGAACATTATAAGAATGGTTTCATTAAAAATTGAATGTTCCATATTAACCACTGTATCGTTGTTTTACAAAGTCTTAATTTTAAGAAGATAATTCTTTCATATTACGAATCGTAGGCTTCTGGGTGGATTTGATTTTTTGATATCTGCTGTAACTCAATATGAATTTGTCTACATTAAATTCAGGCAACAAAAATTGAAAAAAAACCATTAGATAAATAATTTTCACCGTTTAATAAATTAATTTTACATCATTCATTTGAATATTTAATTTACTTCAATTATCGGTCATGAGGAGGTACTGTAATTGAAATAAATACTTCACTCAGGTAAATTTTAAATAAACCTCCAATATTCTTAACCGTTTTTAATCTTAAAAACCTGGAAACTCACAGAGCTTAGAATTCATTTCTTTAATTACGGATTTTGAAATTTTTTTTCAATCATTCTTCCTAAAACTCCAACCAAATGAAAAAAGCTTCAATCATTTTCCTCACTTTAGCAATCTCATTTTTATACGGGCATGCTCAAAACACAGATTATAAAGTTGTTTTTGATATTACCAGCTCTGACCCGGCCAGCCAAAAACAAGTCGTTCGGGAAGTTAGTCTAATCAAGGAAGGTAATCCCGACGCTCAGGTGGAAGTAGTGTTATATGGACAGTCGCTCGCTCTCGTTAGTAAAGACAAATCCCCATATGCAGAAGACATTCAAAAACTTGTAAATCAAAAAGGTGTTTCATTCAATGTTTGTCAAATTGCAATGGAGCACCATCATATCGATCCATCACAGTTAATTGCCGGTGTGGGAATAGTTCCTGATGGAATATATGAAATCGTCAAAAAACAAAGAGAAGGCTGGGGTTATATTAAAGTATCACCTTGAAATTTATAATTGTGATATATCCAAAACTGATTATAATTTGGAACAATTAATCGAATATTTTCTTAAAAATATTAGTTCAATCAAAAACCTAAAACTATGACTACAAAAAAATCGATCACACAAAGCAACGAAACCCTTGTCCAGTCATCTGATCGAACTGGATTGAAGCGTCGTGGTTTTCTGGGAACCATATCTGCCGGTGCATTCGCTTTAGGTTTTTCGATACTGAAACCTTTAGCAGTAGCAGCAGAAAAAACATCTGAATTTTATTCTTCCGAAGAACCTGACAAATGGTTCAACCAAATCAAAGGCAAGCATCGTATTGTGTTTGATATAAAAGAACCTTATGACAACCCGGTACTCCCTTTCGTTTGGCCCCGAGTTTTTTTGATGACGAATAGCGTCACGGGTACACCTGAAAAAGCTTGCAGCGTGGTGATGGTCCTTCGACACGAAGCAATCCCTTTTGCCCTGGATAGCAATCTATGGGAAAAATATAAATTAGGAGAAGTTTTTAAAATCAATAATGCCGAATCAAATAGCCCACAAACTAAAAACCCATATTGGAAACCTGCGCAAGGAACATTCAAAGCTCCCGGAATAGGAGAAGTTTCCATAGGAATTAATGAATTGCAGGATAGCGGTGTCATGTTTTGTGTGTGCAACGCAGCCTTAACTGTATACAGTGCAGCTGTTGCCGGGCAAATGAATATGCCGGCTGAAGAAGTTTATAAAGAATGGACCGCAGGAGTATTACCTGGCATACAGATAGTGCCTTCCGGGGTATGGGCTGTTGGAAGGGCTCAGGAGCACGGTTGCGCTTATTGCAGTTAAGATAAAAAGATAAAATGGGGCTAAAGAAATATATGAAAACTTTGGGCTTCATAATCTTTAGTATATTTCTCTTTCTTTGGATTATTTTATCTCCAACCTCATCTAACAAAGAAAGAAAAAGAACTATCGCTATCGATCCACAAGATACTTTATCTGTGGAGTGGCATGCGCCTGATATTTCAGAAATCCCTGCTACACCAAAAGGAGAACTAATAAGTTATGGCAGGGAACTAATCATTCATACCGCAAGTTATTTTGGTCCAAAAGGGAAGATATCAACAAAAGCCAATGGCCTGAACTGCCAAAATTGTCATTTATATGCAGGAACTAAGTTATTCGGAAATAATTTCTCACTCGTTGCAACTACCTATCCAAAATACAGAGCCCGTAGTGGTGGGGATGAAACAATAACTGCAAGAGTAAATGGTTGTATGGAAAGAAGTATGAATGGAAGTCCTATCGATACAACAAGTAGAGAGATGCATGCAATGATTGCTTACCTGAATTGGATCGGGAAAGATGTTCCAAAAAATAGAAAGATACTTGGTAGCGGTACAGAAACACTGCCTTATTTGAACAGGCCCGCTGATGCCGTAAAGGGGAAAATCGTATACATTTTTAAATGCGCAAGATGCCATGGAAATGACGGACAGGGTATTTTAAGAAACGATTCTTCAGAATATTATTTTCCACCTTTGTGGGGGAAAAATAGTTATAATATTGCGGCTGGCATTTACAGGATATCAAATCTCGCAGCTTTCGTAAAAACCAATATGCCTTTCGGAGCTACCCATAATTTTCCACTTTTATCAAACGAAGAAGCGTGGGATGTTGCTGCTTTTGTAAATTCACAACCTCATCCGTACATGGACTATCGGAAAGACTTTCCCGTTTTGACAACTAAGCCAATTGATTATCCTTTTGGACCCTACGCTGATAATTTTTCTGAGAATCAACATAAATATGGTCCTTTTATTGGTATGGGAAATATTGCAAAGAAGTAACAAAAGGAAGCTAACCGTAATGATAGAATTAAATTTTAACCTAAATGTTGGTTTACTATAATCATAATCAGAATATACCGACTGACTTTAAAGCTCCTGATTTTTTTGTGCTTGAAAGTACATGATCCCTTATTCCTACTTATTCCTAAAAGAATCTTCATGATGGACAAATTCTGCAAATTAGTTTTAAGTGCAACGAAATCAAAAGAGAATATAAATAGTTTTCTATATAGTTTGTAGAGATAAGTTAATATTTCAGTCAATAATATCTAAACCGGCATTTGTTTTGACGCATATGCCGGCTTTTATTTATGTGCTTTTATGAGGATAATTCAGGAAATTTATTTACGTGAAAAAAATTATTTTAATACAAATATTTTTTTTGTTTTGTCTCAAGACATCGCATAGCCAGACAAAAAGTAATTTTTGGAGCAATGATATTATTCAGATCTATAAGGAAAAGAATGATTACCAAACAAAAGTTTTAGGCACACAAAATGGGTTGCCTTCTTCTGAAATCACCTGCCTGACTCAGGACAGTAAAGGGTTTTTATGGGTGGGCACTTCTTCAGGTGTTAGCCGCTTCGACGGAAGCCAGTTCAAAAATTTTTTAAAAGCAGGCAATCATCTCACAGGAAAAACTTATAGCATCAAAGCAGACTCTCTTCGCAATGTTTTATGGATTGCATGTGATGCAGGATTATGCTATTTCAAAAATGATAAATTATTTTTAGTAAAATTTTATGAAAAGAATGTAAGTGCTTATGATATTTATTTTGATAAACATAGTTATATGTGGGTAGCGACTGGCAAAGGACCGGTTCTTTTTACTCCTAAGATCATTAATAATATCCTTTCTGATTCTGTCGTTTCAATCACTCCCCTACTTTTACCTCAATGGGCTAATTACGACCAGCCAGTAAAACATGCTTATAAAATCACCTCTAGCATTAATGGTAACTTATATATTTCAGGAAAGGGGTCTTTGTTTTTATACGGCAATGAAACCCTTGAAAGAATATGGAGCTCTTCTCCGGATGAAAATAATAATAAGGACAAAGTAGTGAGTCTTGTTCCAGGTAATGGTGATTCTGTTTTTTTTGCAACCACTTATGAGGGATTATATAGCGTTGTAAAAAATAAGATTACGAAACTTGTGAATGATAACAATTTAGCGGCTTCTCTAACAGAATATAAAGGGCAGCTTTATTATTTCACCACCGGAGGCATTTATAAATTTCATTCTGAATCCAATCATTTGGAAAAAATAAGTGAGGTTCCTGAAAATAATCTATGGGCTTCTTGTATTTTGGTTGACAATGAAAATAATTTATGGTTAGGTATGCGCAATAATTTGCTGTATCAAAAACCGAGAATCTTCCACACTTACACCATTGAGACCAATCATAAATATCCAGAATTTTATAGTGTTATTCAATTGAAAAACAAGAAATTACTTTTTGGTTCCAACAAAGGAAGAATTTATATTAAGGAAGGTTCAGTTTTAAAAAGTTATTTCCCTTCAAATAGCCGTGCAGCAATACCTTCAGAAATAGAATCGTTGTATGAAGACAGCCGTGGGTGGCTATGGATCGGTTCGGGCCGCCATGGGATATCTGTTATAAAAAATGATAAATTAATTCATCTTACTAAACATGTTGGCTCAGATAGAAACAGTAATTATTTCTTTTACGAAGATTCAAATCAAAATATATATACTGGTGGTAATAAAGTATTTTCCAAAATTAAATATGATGCTCTAACAGACAAGCTTTTGTTCAAGGATTTTTTTTTCAATGTTGCTGACGACAATGTGGAAACATTTAAAAATTGTATTGATGGCCCCGACGGAGCATTGTGGATTGCAGGACAGGGAGGAATATTTAAGTATAAGAACGATACAATGAAGCGGTTCAAATTGAATGAATTGAACAATCCTAACTTCACCGATATTAAAAAAACTGCGTCTGGCAAAGTTTGGATGAGCACTAAAGGCGATGGAATCTGGCAGTGTTTTTTCGATAAAAATAATTTACTAACTGTTCATAAAATAATAACAGAAAATGACGGGCTACAAACAAATATTTATGCCAGCCTTGCTATAGACAACGAGAACAATGTTTGGGCTGCAGGCTATGGAGGTATAACATCTATAAAAGAAAACGGCTCTAATTTTATCATCTCAAATTTTACTTCCAACGACGGATTTATATCTTCGAATTACCACTCAATCCGGCTTTTTCATGCTTATGATAATACTGTTTGGGTGACCACTTCAGCTGGTCTAACTTCTTTTTATGCTGGTCATTTCAAAATCAATAAGAAGTTGTCATTGAATTTTACGGATATTCTTTTGTTAGATACTGCCCTTAATATTTCTTCCGTTTCAAAAACCGGATTTCATTCAGGCATAGAATTGCCTCATTTTACTAATGGAATTGAATTTCATTATAAAGCAGTTTGCTTATCTGATCCGGTAAGAATTAAATATTCTTACCGGATGCTTGGGTTGAAGGATACTGCATGGATTAATTGGGTTGACAAGGAGATTGCCATTTATCAAAATCTATCTCCGGGTGAATATACTTTCCAGGTAAAAGCCTTACTAAACAATAGTATTGAATCAAACGTAATCGCAGTTTCGTTTGTCATAAAAGAACCCTTCTGGCTTTCGTGGTGGTTCATTTCATTGACAGCTTTGATTACTTTGATTATTGTTTACTTTATCATAAAAAAATGGAAAAAGAATATACATTCTAAAAATGAAGAAAGAATCAAAACACAACAATTGATTTCGGACGCCTTGCAATACAGACTGGAAGTAGAACAGGTAACTAATTATTTCGCTAATTCGATTAGCTCCAGCGAAACAGAAGAAGATTTACTATGGGATGTGGTGAAACAATGTATTTCTCAACTAAACTTTGAAGATTGCGTGATCTACTTGAAGGATAAGAAAACAAATAAACTTGTTCAAAAAGCAGCCTGGGGACCTAAAAGTATTCTGATTGCAACTAATGATTTGTCCCAGGGTGAAATTATAAGCCCACTTAAAATACCCATTGGTAGCGGTATCGTGGGCTATGTAGCTCATACAGGAATTGCTGAAATTGTTTCAGATGTAACGAAAGATATCAGATATATCGTTGACGATGCACAAAGGAATTCGGAAATTTCCGTACCTATAATTTATAATAATAAAGTTTTGGGTGTTATTGATAGTGAAAGCGTTGAAAAAGATTTCTATACTGATCGTCATTTGCAAATTCTTACTTCTATCGCTTCTCATTGTGCTGAACGTATTGTAAAATTGCGGGCAGAAAAGAAGCTGCAAAAGAATAAAATTCAATTATTACAAACCAGGCAAAAACTTACAGAAGAGAAGTTGGTTGCCTTGCGTAGTCAGATGAATCCCCATTTTATTTTCAATTCTCTAAACTCAATTCAGCAGTTCATTCTAACGGGCGAAGTAGATAATGCCAATAAATACCTTTCGCAGTTTTCGAAACTGATACGTCTGGTGCTTCAATATTCTGAAGTCAATTTTATAACTCTCGAAGAAGAAATTAATATGCTGAATTTGTACTTATCATTGGAGAAAACGAGATTCGGTGAATCTTTTGAATATTATATTTATTCTGATGAAAATATAGATCTCGACGAAATAAAAATCCCAAATCTGATGATACAACCTTTTGTGGAAAATGCCATCTGGCACGGATTAATGCACAAGGAAGGCGAAAGAAGAATTGATATCAAATTTATATTACAAGATCACCAAGCATTAATTTGTGAAATCGTAGATAATGGAATTGGGCGGCAAAAAGCCGCAGAAATTAAAAATTTTCAATCTTTGAATATCAATCACAAATCGAAAGGGATGCAATTGGTAAAAGATAAAATTGAATTACTTAGTCAACAGTTTGGAACAAATTTTTTAATTGAAATAGGAGATTTATTGAATCATGCAAATGAAGTGTCCGGTACGAAAGTAAAAATAAGAATTCCTTTAGCTTATTAATTGCGGATAGTAAATAGATAAAGAGGAAAAACGCATTCTTCTTACTTTTACTGTATGATAAAAGCGCTTATTATAGATGATGAACAGGTAGCTGTGAACGTAATGAATTTGATGATAGAACGATATTTACCTGAAATCAAATCGGTGAAGTTTACAACTAATCCAGATAAGGCTTTACAGTTGATAAATGAATACAAACCGGATATCGTTTTTCTCGATATTGAAATGCCCTATAAAAATGGATTTGAATTATTGAAGTTGCTTTCTGAAATTTCCTTCGATATTGTTTTTACAACTGCTTTTGATAAATATGCTATACAGGCAATAAAATTTAGTGCCCTCGATTATTTATTGAAGCCAATAGACGCTATTGAACTTCGGGAAACGTTTAATCGTTATCTCAAAAAAAAATTAATGAACCAAAACAAAGATGCGGCTGTAAGAAATTTGTTGTTTAATATGCAACAACAAAACCCAACTAACCGTAAACTTGCTTTACCAACGACAAGCGGTTTGCAATTTTTTTTGCCTGAAAACATTATCCGTTGTGAAGGAATGGGTAATTATACCAAATTTTTTTTTTCAAACTATCATTGTTTAACTACTTCTAAAACGATTAAAGAGTATGAAGAATTATTAATTCCTCATAAGTTTATACGCGTTCATAAATCTCATTTAATAAATGCTGAATTTGTGTCAGGATATACGTCTCAAACAAATAATATTATTTTGAAAGATGGTATAATTATAGAAGTGTCAAGAAGAAGGAAAAAAGAAGTGATGGAGGAATTGGGAACTTATATTTCAGGATTAAAAAATTAGAAAATCGTATTATTGGATTTGATCTTCTTTCGTAAATATGATTATGCGAATTGAGAGCTGCATTTTGATTCTGCTTAAAAATAATAAAATATTTTTTGAATAAATAGAATATACCGACAAAATTGTTTTTTATTATCCAAAATGTCGTATATTTATGGAAAGAATAAACATGGAAACTAAATCGAAAAAAATAAAACCCTATCCCATTCAAGAAGACTCTCCTTCTCTCGTTGAAGAAGAAGCTTACCAATATGAAACGCCACAATACGAAACTCTTCGAGTGATTTTGGGAGGAAACAAAAATCTAAAAAAATCTCTGGATGGTGATTTTGATTTAATAAATCTTTCCCGAACCGGAATTAAAAAATCTACTCTAAAATCTCTCGCGACGTATTTGGGGATCAATATGGAAACAATGAGTGAATTGCTACACTCTTCTTATAGAAATATTCAGCGAAAAGATGAAGATGAATTGCTGGATACATTAAAGACTGAAAAAGTTTTAGAACTTGCTGCATTCGCTCAAAGAGGTATCGGAGTGATCGGAAATAAAGAATCATTTTCAGAATGGTTGCGTAGTCCTCTTGTTTCTCTTGGAAATAAAATGCCACTGGATTATCTAGATACTTCATTTGGTATTCAGATGGTTACTAAAATATTAGGTCGTTTAGAACAGGGCGTATATTAATAAATATTTCAGATTCTTTGATGGAATTATATCGTATTACACAGCAACAATATGCTGAAGATCTTAGCGGAGACGGTGCAAAGCTTTTTGGTGGCCGCTGGAACAGCGAAGGTTTTTCTGCTCTTTATACCAGTTCTTCAAGATCATTAGCGTTATTAGAGACACTGGCACATACACCTGCTAAAATGTTTGATGTCAGGGTTTATCATCTCATTACCTTATCAGTTCCTGACGACCTTTCAACACAAATAATTTTGGTTTCAAATCTCTTCCCAGATTGGGATGCGCCGGACATCAGACCATTTACAAGAAAAACTGGAGATGCATTTCTTTCTGAACAAAAAAGTTTGATGCTTGGCGTTCCGAGTGTAATGATGCCTGAAGAGCTTAATTACTTAATAAACCCTTTGCATAAGAATATAAAGCAAGTGAAAATTGTGAGTCAAAGAAAAATTTATTTCGACAAAAGAGTCAAGATTAATTGAAATTGATTTTAAATTTATTAAAATAAAGACTCTAGAAATACTTTTTTTTAAGCATTATGCGGGATAGTTTTGATTGAAATGAAAATAAGAATCGAAATTATTTATTTGTTTACTGCGTCACCAATCAACCAATAATTTATTAACTTATTAACTCTCTCTCTTCCCTTCTAATAATAATTTCAAAGCGTTATCAAAATTTCCTGCTGCTGTTACTTCTCCAGAATTGACAAAGAAAATTTCGTCTGCATTTTCAATCGTATTCAAACGATGTGCGATAATTACTTTGGTTGTTGATTCTGGTAGTTTATGTAAAATATCTTCCAATAATTTTTCCGTAATCGTGTCAATATTTGCAGTTGCTTCATCGAGGATCAGAAGGTCAGGTCTTCGTAAAACAGCCCTGATAAACGCTATCAATTGTTTTTCACCAAGGCTCATAGAATCACCACCAGCAACAATCTTGGTATCCAAACCATTCTCAAACCTTTCCACCAAATTATTCAAACCTTCTTCTTCTAGTATACTATTTAATTTTTCAGAGTCAAATTTTTTGAACTCTTCATTACCATATAAAATGTTATCACGAACAAGCCCGTTGAATAAAAATGGATCCTGCAAAATGAAACCAATTCTTTTACTTAATTCTGCAGAATTAAAACTTCTTAAATCTCTTCCGTTTAGAAATATTTCTCCATCTGTTGGATCATATAATCTAGCTATTAACGAAGCGGTGGTTGTTTTCCCTCCGCCAGTTGGGCCTACAAATGCATAGGTTTTTCCTTTTTTCAAGGTGAAATTTATATTATGCAATACTTTTTTACCATCCGGATATTGAAACGAGACATCTTTAAAAATCAATAAAGGCGCATTAGGTATTTTGATGCCATTGGCTTCAATTTTCTTTGTAAGATTCGATTCTAAATTAAGAATAATTGAAATTCTGTCCCACGCTGCCATTGCAGTTTGAAAACTTGCCCAAAGCGTGGCCAATTGACGCAAAGGCTGATAAAAATATTGAACGTATGCAATAAAGCTGATCAATAAACCAATGGTGAAATTGCCAATAGAAATTAAATAAATTCCAAAAGCAAGCACGATCAGTTGGGCGATATTCGAAAATAATGTAAATACAGGAACAAAAACATTGTTGACCAAACCTGCACTGACAGAGGCTTTATAGTTATTAAGATTTGCGGTATTAAATTTATCACGAAAATAATCTCTCCGGTTGAAAGCAACAATTGTTTTGAAATTGCCTAGACTTTCCTGGATTTCCGCGCTTAATCCTCCGGTACTTTTCAAACTGGCAGCATTCTTTTTTTTCACCATTGGTGAAATAATCTTTACAAAAATCAATATGAAAACGGCCGGAATTAAAGCCGCTGCACCCAATTCCAAATGGATGGCCAAAAGGAATATAGCAGCGCCAAGCATCGTAAAAATGCTATCTACGAATTGCAGCAGTGATTGAGAAAAAAACTGGTTTACTCTGTCTGTATCATTATTAATTCTTGAAATTAAATCGCCAGCTTTATTTTGGTTGAAAAAAGCGATTGGCAAACTTTGAATTTTATTAAAAACGGCATTTCGCAAACTGTACAACATCCGCTGACCAATGCTTCCCATAAGTTTTGTTTGCAGATAATCTGTTACAGCCGAGATAAGGTAAAGCCCTAATAAAATTCCGGTAAAAGTGATTAGCCCACGATAAAGTTTTGTTTGGATATAATGGTCAATCGTATAACCGATTAAATAAGGTGTAAGCATTGCAATGCCTGAGTTGACGGCCATCACAATGAATGCAAAAAACAGGTTTCTTTTTTCTTCCTTCATAAACTGCAGCATTTTTTTCAAGGCTACTTTAGTGGAAGTTTTTTGCTCTATGTTCAGATTGTAATCCATTTTATTTTGCTCAAAGTTCATTATTCACTTTACTTCTTGTTGTACTTTTGTTTACACATTTTTTTGATTGTAAATTTCTGATCTCTCACGCCACTTCTATGTCCGTTGTGCTTTTTTGTGAATGATAAATCTGCACATATTCCGGTGAATGTTGCATTAAAAAATTGTGTTTTCCACTGGCAATTATTTCTCCTTCCATGATCACAATGATCTGGTCATAATCTTT
>JBDTKF010000033.1:0-36318 GCA_039935455.1 Ginsengibacter sp. | reverse complement strand
TACAATAGGCATGGTGAATAATTTAAATGATTATTAATAATTTAAATATTTATAATGCAAAAGGTGTTCCGCTTTTTGGTACAGTTTTTTATTTATTTTAAAGAGTACATTTGTGAGCTCAAACTTTAATTTGAATTGGAATTCGTATATAAGAAAATTTTTTGCAATCATTTTGTTGGCCATTTTTGCCTTAAGCAATACACCTACAAAATATCTACATCAATTATTTGCAAACCACACAGATTTTATAACGAAGACTTTATCTGATTTAAACACGCCACAACTCCATGTTTCAGGAATTGATTGTCATTGCGAAAGTAATGTGGTTATTGCACCTTATACTCCTGCGGATTCATTCGAGATTGAACCTGTTTCTACAGTATTTGCTGCATATATTGTTACAGGGAAAAATGAAATTGTTTTTGCCGAATCTCTTTCATTCAGACTAAGAGGGCCGCCCTCTATTGTGTAAGTCCATCCTTTCCTTCTTTAATTATTTGAATTGTTTGATTCATTTTCCAATGAATTATGTTTAAAACTTCAACATGAAAATCTTTCTTCTTATTCTTTCAATAAGCGCTTGCACCATGATAACAATTCGGTTGAATGCGCAAAAAAATTCAATTCGTTATTCTTTATCAGGAAAAATAACTGATACTTCCGGCGCTGCGCTGGCCGGTGCTTCTGTATATATTGCAGATCTTAAAAAAGGGAGTATCACTGATGAGAACGGAAATTATCACATCAATAATGTTCCTTCCGCGTCCTATGTTGTTGAAGTAAAATTTATCGGTTTTAAAACTATTCTTGAAAGCATCAATTTCAATGAAAATAAGATTCAAAATTTTTCGATGGAAATATCGGTAACAGAAGAAAGCGAGATCGTAATTACCGGTTCTTCAAAAGCTACGTCAATTAAAAGAAATCCGATACCGATTGTTTCTATCAGCCGGCAATTTCTTCAACAAAATCTAAGCACAAATATTATAGATGCAATTGCGAAAGTGCCTGGGATCAGTGAAGTTACCACCGGCCCAAATGTCTCAAAACCGTTTATCCGTGGATTGGGTTTTAACCGGATTCTGACTTTATACGATGGCGTTAGACAAGAAGGTCAGCAGTGGGGCGATGAACATGGAATTGAAGTAGATGAGAATACGGTAGAAAAAGTTGAGGTCGTAAAAGGCCCTGCCAGCCTGATCTATGGCTCAGACGCACTTGCTGGTGTGGTAAATATGATTCCACCAAATCCTCCGGCGCCGGGAAAAATAATTGGAAATATTTTAAATGAGTATCAAACAAATAACCGACTTATTGAAAATTCAGCATCAATTGCGGGAAATACAAATGACTTTAATTGGGGCGGAACTTTTACTCATAAAATGGCTACCAATTATAAAAATAAATTTGATGGAAGAGTTTACAATACCGGGTTTGCTGAAACAGATGCTTCAGCAAATATGGGGATTCATAAATATTGGGGCTACAGCCGCCTCGGACTTTCCATGTACAATGACTTGCAGGAAATCCCGGATGGAAGCAGGGATTCTGCTACAAGAAAGTTTACCAAACGAATTTCAGAAGCGGATACTTTTCGTCAAATTGTAAGTGATGCTGAATTAAATTCTTATAAAATTTCGGAATTACACCAGCACGTGCAGCATTATAATGTGTACAGCACAAATAGTTTTTTATTGGGGAACGGAAGGCTGGCGTTGAACCTGGCTTTTCAAAGAAGTATCCGAAGAGAATACAGCCATCCGGAAATGAAAGTTCCCGGATTATTCCTGCAGTTAAACACCTATAGTTATGATGCAAAATATTATTTTAAGGAACGAAATCAGTTTAGTGTTGCTGCCGGAATCAACGGAATGTATCAGAAGAATAATGTAAACAAAGGGACTGAATTCATCATTCCTTCTTACCACCAATTTGATTTGGGGCCGTTTGTTTTTGCAAAAAAATCCTGGGGTAATCTTGAAATTGCCGGAGGGCTTCGTTATGATGTAAGGAATTTCAGCAATGAAAATTTATATACAAAAACAAACCCTGTCACGGGCTTTAATCAAGTTGCTTTTGGAAAAGATACCCTTGGCGCTGAACGTCCATTCTCAGCTTATAAACATACTTTTTCAGGAGCGAGCGGGAGTCTCGGATTTTCTTATAAAGTAAATAACCACCTAAGTTTGAAAGCTAATATTGGCCGTGGTTATAGAGCGCCTAATATTTCTGAAATTTCTGCGAATGGAGTGCATCCGGGAACCAATATGTACCAGATTGGTAATCTGAATTTCAAACCGGAGTTTAGTTTACAGGAAGATTTCGGAGCATCATTTAACTCGACACACGTAACAATAAATGCCGATATTTTTAATAACGATATTCAAAATTATATTTATAATCAAAAGCTGGAAAGCACGTTGGGAGAGGATTCTGTGATTGTTCCGGGAAACCAGACTTTCAAATTTGTAGCAGCAAAAGCAAAATTGTATGGTGGAGAATTGAGTATAGATATTCATCCACATCCATGGGATTGGTTACACTTTGAAAACTCCCTTTCGGTAGTTTATGGCACAAATAAAGGAGTATCAGGAGGTGAAAAAATTTCTGACAGCGCAAAATTCCTACCTTTTATCCCACCATTGCATACCATTTCTGAATTGCGAGCGAATATTAAAAAAGCAGGGAGCAACTTTGCAAATGCATTTGTAAAAATCCAATTGGAAGTGTATGCAAAACAAGACCGGGTTTATCTCGAAAATCATACAGAGACCGCGACAGATGGTTATCAATTATGGAATGCGGGATTCGGTGCAGATATCCTCAATAAAAAACAGAAAACAATGTTTACTATATCATTCTTTGGGAATAATTTATGGAATGTTGCGTATCAATCGGGGCTAAACCGGTTAAAATATTTTGAACAATATCCTAACAATTTTACCGGCCGTGATGGTATTTATAACATGGGGCGGAATTTTAGTTTGAAAGTGAATGTTCCTCTGGTTTTCAAACAGTAGATTTTTATGAGTGTGTTATACATCGCTGCAAACACTTATGAATACAGGATCTTGAAGCATTGTTGTTATAGTAAACGAAGAAATAATATCAAATTCTATTTTATAAATTATGTAATCAATCAGTCAGATTAATAATCATTATATAAATATTCCCCGCCATTTACTTTTGAAAGCTGTGGTAATTTTTTGATGTAATTTATTTCTGCTTTTTTCAAATCATCTTCACATTGGGAATGCAATAACTTAGAAACCGCGCCTGACCTTCGTTTTCGGAATTATGCAGAATGAAAAAATTGTCCTTATAATGGAGACTTTACTTTCTGTCGTTTCCATAGAGTTAATTCTTTCGCAGAAAAACTTTTGGCAAAAAGCTGAATGGGAAGCAGGAGGGAGATGAAAATTTTAATTGAAAAAATATTCCGAATAGGAGAAAAATATTTTGTAAATAATGAAAGTATTTCTAAAACGTATTTTAGTGTTCATTTCAGTGAGCACAATTCAGTTACTTTGCATGAATTTTTTTTTTGTATAACTGGAATTCAATTGTAACTGAATCATAAATACAATCTCAAATTTATAAAATGAAAAAAAGTATCTTTTATTTTTTTATTTGTCTGTCAGTTGTTTCCTGTAAAACAAAGATTGCCGAGACTCCAAAAGATGTTTTTGCCGGAAATATCGACTCATCCTATAATCCCGGCGATGATTTCTTTCTGTATGCCAATGGAAAATGGATCAAAGACAATCCGATTCCGGCGGAAGAAAGTTCGTGGGGAATTGGATATATCGTTAATAATGAAAATGAACAACGGCTGCGCGAAATCAATGAAGAGGCTGCAAAAGCAAGTGGCCAGAAGAATTCTGCTTCTCAAAAAATCGGTGATTTTTGGGTTTCAGCGATGGACAGTACGACCATAGAAAAACAGGATACAAAATATCTACAACCATATCTCGAAAAGATCAATTCTGTAACCGATATACCTTCGTTCATGAATGTTGTCGCGGCGTTGGACCATATTGGCCCAAACGCGCTGTTTCGCAGCGGTGTTGAGCAGGATGATAAACAAAGTGATTTGATGGCTTTCAAATTGAACCAGGGCGGTCTGGGTCTTCCTGAGCGGGAATATTATTTCAACAAGGATTCTTCAACAACAAAGATTCGAAAAGCTTATGTGAAACATGTGGCGAAAATTTTAGAATTCCAGGGGAAAGATTCTGTTACTGCATTGAAGTCTGCTTCAAATATATTGGCCTTCGAAACGAAGCTGGCAAAGGCTTCGCGATCACTTTCAGATTTGCGTGATCCTTATTCCAATTATCACAAAATGTCAATCAGTGACCTTAATAATCTTTCTTCTTTAATTGATTGGCCAAAGTTTTTAGAAGAGATTGGGGTTGCTAAAGTTGATTCTGTAATCGTGGGTCAGCCTGATTTTTTTAAATCGCTGGATGTAACTTTGAGATCTGCCTCAATTAATGATTTAAAAGATTATCTCACATTCAGATTAGTCAATTCTTATGCACATGCATTGCCCGAAAAATATAACCTGGAATTGTTTCGATACAACAAGGTATTAAGCGGCGTTAAAGAGAGAAAGCCAAGATGGAAAAGAGTTATACAAGATGAACAAAGCGCCATGGGCGAGTTATTGGGACAACTTTATGTAAAAAAGTATTTTGATTCCACTGCGAAAAAGCGGTATGAAACCATGTTGGAAGAAATCAGGTCTGCGTATAAACAAAGGATTCAGAATCTTACCTGGATGAGCGACAGCACGAAGAAAAAAGCGATTGTAAAGCTTGAAGCGATTAAAAGAAAAATTGGCTACCCTGATAAATGGAAGGATTTTTCTGCGATGGAAATCAGCAAAGAAAGCTATTTGCAGAATGTATTGAATGCACGAAAATGGTGGCACAACTTTGAGATGAATAAATTGGGTAAACCGGTTGACAGGGATCAATGGGAAATGTACCCTCAAACTTATAATGCATATTATAATCCGGCTAATAATGAAATCGTCTTTCCAGCCGCCGCGTTTATTGTTCCCGGATATGAAGATAAAGATTTGGATGATGCCATGATGTATGGATATGTGGGTGCCAGTTATATTGGTCATGAGATAACGCATGGTTTTGATGATCAGGGAAGGCTTTATGACGCCCAAGGCAATTTGCGCAATTGGTGGACAAGAAATGATTCAGCAGAATTTGCAAAAAGAGCTGATGTCATTGTGAAACAATTTAATGAATTTGAGCCGTTACCCGGAACATTTATAAATGGGAAAGCTACTCAGGGAGAAAATATTGCAGATCTTGGAGGTCTTGAAATCGGTATTGATGCTTTCAAAAAATCGGAAGCGTTTAAAAAAAATGAAGTCATCGGTGGTTTTACTCCAATGCAGCGATTTTTTATGGGTTACGCGTTGAGCTGGCTATATGAAATGCGTCCTGAATTATTAAAAACTCTTTTGATGACCGATGTCCATGCGCCTGCTAAATACAGAGTGAACGGGCCTTTTAGCAATATCGATGCGTTTTATAAAACATTCGATGTTGTGCCCGGAGATAAAATGTATATTCCGGATAGTTTGAGAGTGAGAATTTGGTAGAAAATGAAGTTTTGATTTAGAAATGAAAAAATATATTTAATAAAATTTTTAAAAAAATCTGAATGAATAAAAAAGCGGATAGGGAGAATTTAACCCAATTACACATTGAGCAGTTTAAACAAATTTGTGGTGAAGTGAATGTGATTACAACAGGAGAAGAATTGAATTTTTATGCCCACGACCAGACTGAAAAATTACATTTTCTTCCTGGCGTAGTTTTAAAAGTCCGGACAACAGAGGAGATTAGTAAGATTCTAAAAATTTGTGATGAAAATAAAATTCCTGTTACACCGCGGGGAGCCGGAACCGGACTAAGTGGTGGTGCACTTCCTGATTTGGGCGGTGTCGTTATTACAACCGAACGGATGAATTCTATTCTTGAAATCGACGAAAAAAACTTGCAGGTAATTACGGAACCGGGAGTCATTACAGAAATGTTACAGGATTCTGTGAAAGAAAGAGGATTGTTTTATCCACCCGATCCTGCAAGCCGCGGATCTTGCTTTATTGGTGGAAATATTTCGGAAAACAGTGGTGGCCCAAAAGCGGTGAAGTATGGTGTCGTAAAAGATTATGTGTTGAATCTGGAAGTGGTTTTGCCCAATGGCGACATCATGTGGACAGGGGCTAATGTTTTAAAAAATTCTACCGGTTATAACCTGACGCAATTGATTGTTGGAAGTGAAGGAACACTTGCAATCGTCACTAAAATTGTATTGAGGTTGATTCCACATCCGAAATTCGATCTGTTGATGCTTGTTCCTTTCAAGGATGTTTCAAAGGCAAGTGAAGCGGTGAGCGCTATCTTTCGTGCAGGTTTTACGCCAAGTGCACTCGAATTGATGGAGGTTGATGCTCTGAAAATTGTAAGCAAATTTGTTGGTTCTTCTGTTCCGGTGACCGATGATGTAATGGCACACCTGATTGTGGAAGTGGATGGGAATCACATGGACACTTTAATGCTGGAGATGGAAGCAATCTCGGAAGTTTTAATGCAATTTGATTGTGGTGAAATTTATTTTGCAGATGATAATGCGCAAAAAGATGAGTTGTGGAAATTGCGTCGCCGGGTGGCAGAAGCCGTGAAGATGGATGGCTACACGATTGAAGAAGACACAGTGGTTCCCCGGTTCAAACTTCCGGAATTGATAAAAGGCGTGAAAAAACTGGGTGTTGAATATGGATTCAAATCAGTATGTTATGGACATGCGGGTGATGGAAACTTACATATCCGGATCAAGAAAGAAGGTACCGCTAACAGCCAGGATGACCCCGAAATTATAAAGTCATTACGGGCATTATTTATGCTGGTAAGAGACTTAGGTGGAACGGTGAGTGGTGAACATGGAATTGGGCTGGTGCAAAAAGGGTTTATGGATATTGTTTTTAGTGAAAAGCAGTTGGATCTGATGCGGGGGATAAAAAAAGTGTTTGATCCAAATAATATTTTGAATGCCGGTAAGATTTTTGATTGATACAAATTGATGATATTAACGATTCTTTTGTGATGTGTTCGCTTAATTTCGTAGATGAATCTATTATTAATCAGCTAATAAAAGTAGAATGAAGAAAGCGCTTGTTCTGTTGCTATTTCCTTTATGTTTCCATGTGTCAGCCCAGATTCATGAGGAAGATAAACAACCCGGAAATGAGAACACCGAAGTGAGAAAAAACGGATTCCAAAAGAATAAATTATTTACCGGCGGCAGTGCGAATGTTGGTTTTTCAAGTGGAACCACGATGTTGGGAATTACGCCCCAACTTGGCTACAGCTTGACAAACTGGCTTGATGCAGGAATTTCATTTAATCTGAATTATGTTTCACAAAGAGATTATAATTCTACTGATAAAATTCGACAGACAACTTATGGCCCCGGCGCTTTTGTGAGATTATTTCCGGTAAATTTTTTATTCGCTGCTGCTCAATATGAATATAATATCATTCAGCAAAAGTATATCGGCATTGGTACAACTCAAAAGAATAGCGTAAATGCGAACAGCTTTTTAATCGGAGGCGGGTATGCAGGTGGAAGAGAAAGAGGTGGAAATACTTATTACTATTTTTCGGTCATGTGGGATATTGCAGGTGATCAGTATTCCCCTTATGTTGATCAATATAAAAGAGCAAATCCTGTTATACGTGCGGGTTATAATATTGGTTTATTCCAGGGCAAAAATAGGAGATCAAACGATAGTTATTATACCAGGTAAAACCATTCTCTGGAACAGAAATCTTACATAAAAGTTCTTTTACTATAAGCCTTCTCTTTCCCATAAGGCAAAGCTGTTTTAAAACGTGGACGAGGGCAACAATTTATCCTTGTGCAATGATTATCTAAGTAACGTAACGGTTCCTTTTTTAAAGATTACTTTCCCCAAATAGTCTACTCCTTCCGCCATCCATACAAAAACTCCTGTGTCTTGTGGCTGTCCATTGAAAGTGCCGTCCCAGCCTTGCTTTTGAGTTTTAGTGTTGTACACTAATTGCCCCAATCTATTATAAATTTTGAAAAAATTCAACGTTCTGATGCCAATAGGAATCGGGCTAAAAATATCATTCTTCCCATCCTTGTTTGGTGTGAAAGCATTCGGAACATACAGATCAGGCTTAACTTTATAAACGGTTACATTTATCGTATCTGTCGAAAAGCAACCAATCGCTGTTTCAACTTTCAATGTATATTTCTGGCTTTCAGATAGGAGCGCAATTGGATTTGAAATATCCGGATTGTTCAGTCCATTTGGCGGTGACCATGAATAAAATTGCGCCCCGGTTCCGTTCAGTTGCAAAGGTTGATTCACTACGATTGCAGTGTCTGCTGGGCCGGCATCCGCAATGGGATTTTCCACGGTAATCGTCACAGAGTCGTATTTTGGCTTTGGGCAACCTAAGACATCATTTACCTGCACAATATATCGGATCGATTCCGGTGTGTTTGATACGGGATTCGATATTTTCGGATTGTTTAAAAAGTTCGGTGGTGACCAGTTATAAATACTTCCCCCACTTGCCAGAAGCTGATGACTTTTGGGAAAACAGATGGTCGTGTCTTTGCCTGCAAAAGCAATTGGATAAGGAATCGTATTGACCCTGAAATTTGACCGGGAGCTACACTTTCCAATGCTTGCAATGACTTGGTAAGTTGTGTTTTGGTCAGGAACAAATTGGGCATGTTTTATTGTATCGTTTAAGATAGTTCCCGTAGGCGTCCATGAATAATGTAAGCCGTCACTTTCAGGACGAGCGAAAGCGGTATCTGTAAGGCAAATCGTCGTATCAGATTTTAAAGCTAAAGAAACTTTACTGACTACATTTACAAAGACTGAGTCTGTGGCAATACAGCCACGGCTTTCAATCAAAGTTGCATAATAAGTGGTTGGTTTTTTGGGGCTAATTAAAGGTTTAAAACTGCGGGTATTATTGATATTGTAATCCGGCGTCCATGATACGCTTCCTTTTCCATAGGCGCTTAGTTGTAATGTATCAATGTTACACATAAGCGTATCATTATTTAGTGAAAGATCGGGTTGGATTTTTATGGAAATGGTATCTGTAAATGTTTTTAAACAACCCTTGGTGTTTGATACAGTAAGTTGTATCGGATAATTCCCAGCCTTCGTATATATGTAGGAAGGGTTTTTAATGTTTGAAGTATCTGTGTTGAGTGAAGGATCTCCAAAATCCCACGACCAGCTACTTACTTCTCCATAGTTTGTTGTTGTTTTATCGGCAAAGAAGATTGTAGAATTGATACATTTACCATCAGTATTGAAAAAGGGATTGAATCCCGGATAAACTTTTACGATCTGTGTTGTGGAATCGGTGCACTGCTGACCGCGGTTGACGACCAGTTTGTAAGTATAAACTCCTGAATCGGTATAAACATGCGTGGGGTTTTTTAATGTGGAAGTATTATTGATTCCGGATTTTGGGTCACCGAAATCCCAAAAGTGTTCCTGGTTCAGAGCAGAAGAATTATCGTTTTGAAAGGAAACATTAAAACTATCACACATCACGGGTCTTACGTTTAATTGAGCGCCCGCAAAATCACAATCGGTAACGTTTACAATAAAATCTTTGTAGTGCACATTTATAAGCACTCCATTTCTGTATGATTGAACTCTTACTCCTAAAGCATATTTCCCAACTTGAGGAGCTGTACCACTGATGAGTCCTGATTTTGAATTAATCGTTGCTGACAACCCCAGGGGAAAATCAGAATTATAATTGGTACTATAAGGAACCGTTGAGTAAGGTGGTGCGGAAGGATTACCATTCTTTTCATCCACGAATATGCCTCCTCCGTAAACCGGGCTAAATGAGTAAACCAATACATCTCCATCTTTATCATTCGCACTATAATTTAATTGAAATGGTTTTTTTGCGCAGATCACATCAATGCTGGTTGAAAATTCCGGAGAGTTATCCTCATAAATGGCTGGCGGAATTGTACATGTGAATGTTGAGCCTGTACGGTCTCCCCCAAAATTATCAACATTTTGCAAGTTATCTACGCGGCAACAGGTTTGATATGTCGCCGTATATCCTTTTGAATTATCCGGTAATTCTACTGTTAGCAGAAAAATTCCAACATGATAATTAAGATCGGGAGCATTGCTCATACACGGAGGAAATGCGTTTACAGGCACGTCAGTCTCGCTATTTCTAAAAACGATAAAATAAGGATGAGGACCCTGAAATTGTCGTCCATTGTCATTGTTGAAAATTCCAATATAAACCTCGGTAGGCATTTTTGCCGTATTTAGTGGAACATCCTGATCGCGAAATATTTTTAGAGTGATTAAATATTTGCTCGTATTTGGTTTTGACCCTTTTCCCAAGTAATTATAGATCATTTCTCCACCTACAATATGATGTGCTTCGCAATTGAAAACGAAAGGCAAAATAAAAATTATCAGGATCGTTTTTTTCATGGCAAAAATGAAATTGCAAATTACCCTTATCAGGTCAGATAATCCAGACGCAGATCACAAAATAATTATAAGATGCAGAAGAAAACTGGTATTTGAAGAAAATAGAAATGGGTGATAATTGTTTGTTTACTAAAACTGGTGATCCCTGTTCGCTTCTGCATTTACTCTTGAAGTTAGTGCAAATCTGTTTGTGTTTTCTGATCAATAAAATTCATAATACAGAGAATAGTATTAAATTGAATAGTGAATATAAAATTACAATCCACTTTTCAACTTCTCCGTTTTCATTTTTCTTTTTTTCTGATGCCCGTCTATTGGTTTGCGCTGAGCCAGCTGGAAGATATTAATTGGCCTGATGCGATCCTGATTTTTATCATTTTACATTTGCTGGTTTACCCTGCCAGCAATGGGTACAACAGTTATATGGATCACGATACCTCATCTGTTGGAGGAATACAAAATCCAATGCAGCCGACGAAACAATTATTATTTGTTACTGTTGTTTTAGACTTCTTTTCGATTGTACTTGGGTTTTTTATTTCAATCATTTTTGCCACCGGAATTTTTTTCTACATTCTTGCTTCACGGGCTTATAGTTATCGAAAGATCAGACTAAAAAAATATCCGGTTATTGGTTACCTGACTGTAATCATTTTTCAGGGCGCGCTCACGTTTTTCCTGGTTTATCATGGAAGCAGCGGCGTACAAACTCTGGATGTTCCGATTTTACCAATGATTGCATCTGCGTTGCTGATTGGTGGTTTTTACCCACTCACACAGATTTACCAGCATGAGGAAGATCGTAAAGACGGCGTAACTTCTCTAAGTATTTTGTTGGGATATGAAGGAACTTTCTTTTTTACTGGCATTGTATATGCTTTTGCTTTTATTACGTTGGGTTGGTATTTTTATTTACAATCAGAATTTTTGGATTTTATTATCCTCCAGATTTTTTTGATACCGGTAATTGTCTACTTTTTTATCTGGTTCCTTAAAGTAAAAAAGAATAAGGCCGACGCAAATTTTAAAAATACGATGCGCATGAATATTCTTGCTTCCACAGGTGCCAATATTGGATTTATCACACTTCTAATTCTGAAATGATTGAGTAAAATTGTTTCCATATCGAACGCTGTACCTTCTTACAAACATGCACAAAATGATATTCTCAATTTTATGCAGAATGTGTATGCGATGAATGAAGTGGAAAAAAGAAAACTTAAATTTCTGTATCATCAAAGTGCGATACAGACAAGATATTCTGTTTTGCCTGATTATAGTTTGAAAGCAGGTGAATGGCAGTTTTATCCCGCTTCGGAAAACCTGGAACCTTTTCCCAGCCTTGAACTCCGAATGGAATGGTATCATAAAACTGCTCCCTCGCTATCAGTAAACGCAATCGAAAAATGTATTGACCATAAAATCAAGAAGGAAGAAATAACGCATTTAATTACGGTCAGTTGTACCGGGATGAGTGCTCCCGGCCTCGATTTGCAAATAACGGAAATGATGCATTTGCCGAAAAATATTTTTCGAACTTCGATCAATTTTATGGGTTGTTATGCAGCAATACACGGAATGAAACTGGCTGACGCTTTATGTAAAAACGATTTGAACGCAAAAGTTCTCGTGGTTTGTACGGAACTTTGTACACTGCATTTTCAAAAAGAACCAAGCGCTGATAATATTGCTTCTGGTCTTCTGTTTGGCGATGGATCTGCAGCGATTTTGGTAACGCATGATGCGGATAGTTTACCCGGATTTAAGATAAAAAATTTCTATAGTGAAATTGGTTTCCACGGGAAAGATCACATGAGCTGGCAGCTTTCATCCTCAGGATTTTTGATGAAACTTTCGGGCTATATTCCCACATTAATTGAACAGGATTTTGATCAGTTTTTGAAAAATTCCTTGCAAAACGCAAATTTGAAAGAAGATGAAATTTCACATTGGTGTATTCATCCAGGCGGAAAAAGAATTCTCTCTTCCATTGAAAAATGTACGTTGATCACAAATGAGGATCTGCAATATTCTTACCGGGTTTTGAATGATTATGGAAATATGTCGTCGCCAACAATCTTATTCGTGTTGAAAGAAATTATGGACTCATTGATCAACAAAAAAGAAAAAGGAACACATATTTTTGGTGCCGCATTTGGGCCCGGACTTACGATGGAGACATTTATTTTATCTGATGATTGATTATAAAAAACGTTCTCAAAAAAAAGAAATCCTGGATCAGGAAAATATCCCTTTTCAGGATATTGCTTTGAATATGAAAGAACTTGAATTTATCAATGCACATCTGGGTGGGCATTCAATTACGATCAGCGGATTTAAAAAATTATTACAAAATAAAAAGGAGATTTCTATTTGTGAAATTGGTTGTGGCGGTGGTGATAACCTGAATGCAATTAATAAAGTTTGTGAGCAAAATGGAATACGATCTTCCTTTACGGGTATTGATATCAATGAAGATTGTATTGAATTTGCAAAAAGGAATTCTAATATCACAAGCGCAAATTTTATTAATTCAGATTATAAGAAATCGGATTTCGGAAGTGAAAAACCAGATATTATTTTCTCGTCCCTTTTTTGTCACCATTTTACAAACAATGAATTGGTAGAAATGATGATCTGGTTGCGTAAGAACTCAACAATCGGTTTCTTTTTGAACGATTTACATCGTCATCCGATTGCTTTTCATTTCATAAAATCTGCTACTAAAATATTTTCTAAATCTTATCTTGTCAAAAATGATGCGCCACTTTCTGTGTTGAGGGGATTTAAAAGAAATGACTGGAGATTCATCTTGAAGGAAGCCGGCATTGAAAATTATTCGATACACTGGAAATGGGCATTTAGATATTTGATCATTGTTCCAAATAACGAAATTAAAAACTAACATGTTGAGAGAAACAGCAACTTCTGAAATCAAAAAAACTAAAATTTCTTTCTTTACTGTAGCTGTTATTGGTGGCGGATTGTCGGGCCTTTCATTGTCTATTTTACTTTCTAAAGCCGGGCATAAAACCATTCTTTTTGAAAAAGAGCAGTATCCTTTTCACAAAGTTTGTGGTGAATATATAAGCATGGAAAGTTGGAATTTCATTGAGAGATTAGGCCTCAATCTATCCGAACTTAATTTGCCAATTATCAGTAAATTAATAGTCTCTTCACCGGGGGGAAACTTTGTCGAAACTAATTTGGATTTGGGTGGTTTTGGAATCAGCCGTTATTTTTTGGATGATAAATTAAAAAACATTGCGGTTGAAAATGGAGTCACAGTTTGCGAAAACACGAAAGTGACTGACGTAATTTTTGAAGGAGGAATATTTACGGTAAAGTACAATGGTGGTCAAATAACTTCTTTATTAGCCGCCGGTAGTTTTGGAAAAAAGAGCAACCTGGATGTCAAGTGGGGACGGGATTTCATCAAACAAAAAGAGGGAAAGCTGACTAATTATATTGGTGTAAAATATCACATTAAAACTGACGAACCTGAAGATACGATCTCTTTACACAATTTTAAAAACGGCTATTGCGGCCTTTCAAAAGTAGATAATGACCAATACTGTTTGTGTTATTTATCTGCAGCACAGAACCTGAAAGACAATCACAATTCTATAAAAGAAATGGAGAAAAATGTGTTACATAAAAATCCTTTTTTAAAGAAAATATTCACAGAGTCCGTTTTTTTATTTGAAGAACCGCTGACAATTTCTCAGATTAGCTTTGATAAAAAGTCACAAGTAGAGAACCATGTTTTGATGCTGGGAGATGCCGCGGGAATGATCACACCACTTTGCGGAAATGGGATGAGCATGGCTTTTCAGGGTGCAAAAATGGTATTCGAAAATATCCATCTGTTTCTCGCCGAACAGATAGACAGAGCGGGTATGGAAAAAAAATATACAGCCGAATGGCAGAAAAAATTTGGCAAACGATTAAAAAATGGAAGAAGAATCCAACGCTTGTTTGGTGGTGAAAGACGTACTAACTTATTCATCAAAACCATAAAACATTTTCCAATTATCATTGATAAAATGATCAAATCAACTCATGGCCACGACTTTTAGTAAATTTGCTTTGTGTCAGCCGGGCCAATTATATTATTTGATGGTGTTTGTAATTTTTGCAACGCGGCAGCTAATTTTGTTATCAAAAGAGACAAAAGAGGACAGTTGAAATTTGCTTTCCTGCAAAGTGAATTTGCTGAAAAGCTTTTGATGGATAAACAGTTACCCACATTCGATTCAAATACTTTTTTATTTATTGAAAACGAAAAAATTTACTCACGGTCTACTGCTGCGTTAAAAGTTTGCAGGTATCTCAATGGTTTATGGCCTTTGCTTTATGGCTTGATGATTGTTCCTGCATTTATCAGAGATGGAATTTATAATTGGGTGGCTAAAAATCGTTATCAATGGTTTGGTAAAAAAAACATGTGTACACTTCCACCAATTGAGGTGCGTTCAAGATTTTTAAATGAAATGATATGAGTAATAAAAAAACATTGGTGTTGGGTGCATCTGCAAATCCTGCTCGGTATAGTTTTCTGGCTTTGAAGATGCTTCGTGAAAAAGGGCATGAAGTAGTTGCAGTTGGAAAACGAGTTGCCAAAGTGGATGATGTGGAAATTAGTGTGGAAAAACAACTGGTGGATGATCTTGATACGGTCACCCTTTATTTGAATGCCAATAATCAAAAGCTTTATTACGACTATATTTTTTCTCTGAATCCAAAACGCATCATATTCAATCCTGGCGCAGAAAATGAGGAACTGGCATCTCTTGCAAAAGAAAAAGGGATAGTTCCTCAGGAGGCTTGTACGTTGGTTTTACTAAGTACAGGACAGTATTAATACTTCATCATTCGCGTACTTTTTCCCTACTTTATTTTTTTTTGTAATCCTTGAAATATTTTATCTGAGTTTGCGTTTTATAGTTGTCCAGATTTTATTAAAAACGACAATCTAACTATGAAACGCTTCTACAAACTAGTGGTTTTGTGTCTTGTCATAATGACTTACTTTACCACTCAGGGACAAATTGTTACTTCAAACCGTCAGGCATATTTCAATAAATATGCGGAAAAATTACCAACACCTGAAAGTGAGTTGGAGAAGGCATTTACCACACCTGAAGGAAGAAAAATAAACATAAATTTTGCAGATTTTTCATTCAATGGAATTGTTACTTCTTCCGTCAAACGCTACGATAATTTATACAGCGTTATTGTAAAAGCTACTGGTTTGAACAACACCTTATTCTCCGTCTCAAAAATTATTAACGCAGATAAATCAATTTCTTATGTCGGTCGTATCATCAACGAAAATTATGCAGATGGTTACCAATTGAGAAAAGATAACGGCCGCTATGATATGAATAAAATAAGAACTGATGCGCTCATAGAAGATTATTGAGGAATAATAATCGGATCCTGAACGACATCTTTCCAAATCCAAGAACATGAAAAAAATTCTACCTGTTTTTTTAACGCTGATGGTTATGATTTCTTTTGAATCATATTGCCTTCCTCAGTTGAGCAGTTTGCCTTCGGCGAGAGCAACTATTTTTCTCGATTTCGACGGACAAACCGTTACTGCTTCTTCGTGGAATGGTGGCAACACTTTATATTGCGCGGCAGCCGATTTGAATGACGATCAAATTACAGAGATTTTCAACCGGGTATCTGAGGATTACCGGCCTTTCAATATAAATATTACAACTGATTCTATGGTATTTTTGGCTGCGCCTTTGGCTCAGCGAATTCGGATTATTGTTACTCCAACCAGCAGTTGGTATCCAAATGTCGGCGGCGTTTCATATACCGGATCATTCATCTGGGGAGACGACACTCCGGGCTTTGTTTTTTCCGACCGGTTACATAACAATACCAAGTTGATTGCCGAATGTTGTACACATGAAAGCGGCCACACTGTTGGGCTTTCACATCAGGCTAAATACAGTGGCACTTGTACATTAGTGTCTACTTATAATGAAGGCACAGGCCTGGGTGAAACAAGCTGGGCACCCGTTATGGGAAATAGTTATTACCGAAATTTATCTGGTTGGAATAATGGTCCCACTCCAAGTGGATGTACTGCTGATCAGGATAATCTTTCTATCATCACAACAAGAAATGGCTTTACTTATCGTCCGGATGATCACAGCGATGATCCAAATAAAAACCCAACTTTAATTGCCGCAGGGCCGCTTTTTTCTGCTGATGGGATCGTTACAACAAATACGGACAAAGATGCTTTCAAAATTACGCTTCCAAAAGATGGAGTATTTCATGTTGATGCGGTTCCATATTCTGTAGGTTCAAATAATGAAGGTGCCGATCTTGATATACAACTAACACTTTTAAATGCGAACCGGCAAGTGGTGAAGGTTTACAATCCTTTGGATAAATTAAATGTAACGGTTGATACAACTTTAATGGCTGGAGATTATTATATGGTAATTAATGGTACGGGGAACGAAAATGCTACCAATTATGGAAGTCTTGGCTCATATAGAATTGCGGGTGTTTTTTCTCCTTTAACTACAGCTGCTGTAAGCCAGGTATTACTTTCAGGAGAATCAGTCAAAGGTAAACATAATTTGAACTGGAATATTATTAGTGACCAGACGGTCCAAAGTTTGTCAATTGAAAGTTCCAATGATGGCTCAATCTTCACGGCACTTACGAAAACCGCAATCAGTAATAAGAACTTTTCTTATACTCCATTGACAGACGAAAATATTTACTATCGTTTAAAAGTAACAACCTTAAACGGACAGGTTACTTATTCGAATATTGTTCCATTGAAAACCGTTGAAAATACCGGGAAAATAATTTCGGTTACTAGCCTGGTGCGTTCCGAAATAAAAGTAAATGCGGCAGAAAACTTTCAGTATCAGTTGGCCGATATGAGTGGACGAATCATTAAGAATGGCAATGCTGAAGCTGGTTTGACAACAATTAATATTAATAATTCTCCGGATGGAATTTATATCATGCAAATCATTTGTAACTCCCAAAGAACCACCGAAAGAATTGTAAAACTGTAAGGTAGATTCATGTGTAAGTTAGGGGCTAGCGTTAGGGGCTGGCCCCTTTGTGTTTTTTTTGAGATCCATTCATACTGATTCAGAATCTTGAATATTTGTTGATTTACTGTAACGAAAGTACTTGTACGCTTTTTTGAAGATTGTGATAATTTTTTATTTTATTTTTCCAGAATATAAGTACTTTTAAAAAACCTTATTTATGTTATGGAGAAAATTTAATGGAGAACCAATCGAATTACCAATAAAAAATGCGGTAGAAAAAGCGATCCAAAACGAGACTAACTCAGGAAATAAATTGAAAGTTTGTATCGGCACCGATAGCCAGGTAAAATGTCATGAGACGGAGTTTGCTACCGTGATTGTATTTCTTCGTGAAGGACGAGGAGGCTTTATGTTCATTCACAATGAGAAGACCCAGCTAAAATATAGTATTAAGGAACGCATGTTGGTAGAGGTGGCCAAGAGTATTGAGGTCGCTTACGAACTCTGTGATTTGTTTACGAAATATGAAGTTGATATGGAAGTCCACGCAGATATTAATACCAATCCGGGATTTAAAAGTAATGAAGCTTTGCGGGAAGCGATGGGCTATATTCTGGGAATGGGTTTCGCGTTTAAAGCCAAGCCAGATGCATTTGCCAGCAGTTGCTGCGCAGATAAAATGGTAAATTAAGCCAGATTCTTCTTTTCATTTTCATGACCCATAATGATCAGGCAACCATCTCCATAACTCAGGAATCTGAATTCATGATTCAATGCATAATCATAAACTATTTTCCAATCTTCTCCAATCATCGCAGCAATTAGTAATAACAAAGTAGATTTTGGTTGGTGAAAATTTGTTACGATCCCACTTATAATTTTAAACGAATAACCCGGCGCAATAATGATTTGGGTTTGTATAAAAAGCTTTTCCGTTTTTTTATTTTGAAGATATATTAAAAGAGATTGCAGTGAATCTTTTGCGCTACAAAGATTATTCCTTAATGCTTCTTCATATACTTCCCATTGATTTATTTTCAGTTCCTTAAATTCTATTCCAGGATTTAAATTTGTTTTTAATCCCATCCAGTAAAGACTTTCAACCGTTCTTACCGAAGTAGTCCCTACACAAAAAACTCCATGGGAAATGTTTTCAATTAATTGTTTTATAAAATCTGTAGAGACATCTATCCATTCTGAGTGCATTTCATGGCCTTCCATGTTGAAAGATTTCACCGGTTTGAAAGTTCCTGCTCCTACATGAAGTGTAACAAAACCTGCTTCGATATTTCTTTTCTTTAGAGAAGAAAAAATTTCATTTGTAAAATGCAAACCTGCCGTGGGTGCGGCCACTGAACCTTCGTGCACAGAATAAATAGTTTGATAAGTCTCTGCATCGCTTGCTTCTGCTTTCCTTTTGATGTACGGTGGAAGTGGGGTTTCGCCGGCGTGATCGATGATCTCTGCAAAAGAAAAACTTCCGGGATTCCATGAAAGTTCTACAACATATGCTTCGTTCAATTTCTCTACCAGTTCTGCTTTCAAAGTGATTTTTTTTCCATCAATCATTATTTCTTTTTCAAGAAATTTTTCTTTCCATTTCCCTGCGCCACCGATCAGGCATTTCCATTTTGTTGAATTTTTTTGAGAAAGGACTACTGCATAATCATTAATCTTTTCATGAGGCTCCAGACAAAATATTTCTATGACAGCACCGGTTTTTTTATGAAATAAAATTCTTGCTTTGATCACTTTCGTGTCATTAAAAATAAGGAAAGATTTTTCAGGAATATGGCCGGCAATATTTCGATAAATATCTTCTGAAATTTTTCCGTTTTGACAGATCAATAATTTAGATTGATCTCTTTCAATAAGTGGATAAATTGCAATTTTTTCTTCAGGTAAAGAATAATCGAAATCGCTGATCGATAAATTTTTTGGATGCATGGATGCAAAGGAAATAAAAAAAAATGGGAGGTAGCGAGTTTTTGTAAGTTGAACTTGGTTCCTACTGATTTATAATTATTAGTACTATTGATGAAAAATAATTTTTGCTCTGATTATTTTTTTCGGCAATAAAAAAGCTGATAACATGCAAGAATGTTATCAGCCTTCTTTTAATCTGTGAACCAATTTGATAAATGTGATCGTGGTTAGCTTTTCAGAATTAATAACGAGTGAAAAACAGGAATCACAATTATTTCTTTGTTTACTATATTCTATTCACTTTTATTTCATCTACAACGCCAGGATCCAGCAGGGTAGTGATATCTCCAAGATTTTCCATTTCTCCTTCAGCAATTTTTCTTAGGATGCGCCGCATAATCTTACCACTTCTTGTTTTAGGTAATCCCTTTACAAACTGAATTTTGTCTGGTCTTGAAAACCCTCCGATCTCTTTTGTAACTGCATCGTTTATCAGCTTTCTTGCTTCGTCTTCGGATATTGAATTGCTGTCAAGAATTACATAAGCATAAATTGCCTGCCCTTTTATGTCGTGTGGAAATCCAACGACCGCACTTTCAATTACGTAATCCTGGATGTTTATAGCGTTTTCTACTTCCGCTGTTCCAATACGATGGCCACTTACGTTCAATACATCATCTACCCTTCCTGTAATTCTGTAATATCCGTTTTCATCGCGAAGACTACCATCTCCGGTAAAATACATTCCCGGATATGCAGCAAAATAGTTTTTACGGCATCTTTCGTGATCGTTATATGTTGTACGAATGATAGACGGCCATGGAAATTTTATACATAAATTTCCTGACACATTATTCCCTTTCAATTCATTTCCGTTTTCATCCATCAGAGCAGGTTGAATTCCCGGCAAAGGAAGCGTGGCAAAACAAGGCTTCTGCGGAGTGACCCCGGCAAGTGTGGAAATCAGGATACCCGCATTTTCAGTTTGCCACCAAGTGTCAACGATCGGACAATTTCTTTTTCCTATATTTTCATTGTACCAGTTCCAGGCTTCAATGTTGATCGGTTCGCCTACACTTCCCAACACTTTCAGGGAGCTCAAATCTTTATCTTTAAGCAGCTCAGTTCCGTATGCCATCAGGCTGCGAATGGCTGTAGGAGCAGTATAGAGTATGTTTACTTTGTATTTTTCTACAATTTCCCAGAAACGCCCGGCATCCGGATAAGTGGGTGTTCCTTCAAACATCAGTGAAGTAGCGCCAGCACACAACGGACCGTATATAACGTAGCTGTGCCCTGTTATCCATCCGATATCAGCAGTACAGAAATAAACATCTCCCGGATTATACTGGAACACATTTACAAAAGTGTAAGTGGTATAAATCATGTATCCAGCCGTAGTATGTACAACTCCTTTTGGCTTTCCGGTAGATCCTGAAGTATACAAAATGAACAGCATATCTTCTGCATCCATTTCTTCTATTGGATCGGTTTTTAAATTTTTACTTTGAATATTTTCAATTTCATCATTCCACCAAACGTCTCTTCCTTCCTTCATACTAACGGTGTCGCCTGTACGCTTTAATACGATCACTTTTTTTACGGGTGAATCTCCCTCTATGGCTTCATCCACTATATTTTTTAAATGAATTGTTTTATTTCCCCTGTATGCACCATCTGCTGTGATCGCAATGCTGCATTGGGAATCAGCAATGCGGTCATGAATACTTTTTGCAGAATAACCTCCAAAAATAATATTATGAATGGCGCCAATCCTCGCGCAAGCCAGCATGGCAATTGCCAGCTCAGGAACCATAGGCATATAGATACAAACGCGGTCGCCTTTATTTACTTTATTTTCTTTTAAAACATTGGCAAACTCAATTACTTTTTCCAGAAGCTCTTTGTATGTAAATGTTCTGGTTGCTTCATTTGGGTCATTTGCTTCCCAAACCAACGCCGGAACGTCCGGTTGGATTTTAGCCCATTTATCAAGACAATTTTCAGTAATATTTAATTTTCCTCCAATAAACCATTTCACAGATGGATCTGTAAAATTCCATTCTAAAACTTTATCCCATTTTTTTCTCCAGGAAAAATTCTCGGCAATTTCCGCCCAAAACTCTTCAGGATTTTCAACACTTCTTTTATAAGCTTCATTGTACTGTTCCAATGATTTAATCTGATAAGAATATTCCATGATTGTTTGTTTATGGTTTATTGTTTAATTAGTTTATGGGTTGATTTGTACTCAGGGTCTGTTTGTATCGCCTATACAAAAATAAATCAAATCCGCATTGATTGTTGGTTCGATGTTACTTCGTTCTATCTTCCAATGAAATATTTTTTCAAAACGGCTCAGTTTTCCTTGTGGATACTCTGCTATTGCGGATTTTTTCGATGCTTTTTTTCGAAGATTCCTTTACATCAAACGCGCTAAATTCATTTTCAAAAGATGGTACGTTGTTAGACAAATCGATTTTAACTGATTCTGTTAATTTAGAAATAAGATCGAGTTTGTTCTTCAGAGTTAAACTATCCAAAAAATCAAAATAACCATCAACATTTGTAGTACCAATTTCTTCCATTTTCATAGTGCCAAATTTATTCAAAAATATCGACTATTAAAGTCTCTCCCACTTTATCTCCGCTATATCAATCAATCAGGCTTTCTATTTTTTCACCCAAAATTATTATCATTTATTTCCCAACTCTTTCATTTCCTTTTCTAACTTCTCTCTCTTCAGAACTTCGGGAACCGCCGGTGTCATTGCTTTATAGACCGCATCTTCAATGGCTCCTCTTATGTTTAAACTATATAAATTTGAACTTCTTACCGGATTTACGCGATTGCTTAAAAATACGTAGACCAAATCATATTTTGGATCTACCCAAATGCAAGTGCCCGTATATCCTGTATGCCCGAAGGTAAGTGGGGAAGCAAATCTTGAGGGATAAGGATGCGGGTCCGTTGTTGTGTAATTATCTTTTTCTGGTTTATCGAAAGCAATGCCACGACGGCTTATGCTCGAATTGTACGCGGTAAATAATTTTAAGGTGGAAGGCTTGATGTATTGTTGTCCTTTGAAAGTTCCGCCATCCAAAAACATTTGCAAAATAGCGCCGATGTTTTCTGCATTGCTGAATAAGCCCGCGTGTCCTGCATCACCGCCAAACATGGCACTTCCCTCATCGTGTACATCTCCATATAAAAGCTGATGTCTGAAATACTGATCGATCTCAGTTGGAGCAATCAAATTAGTATCGAATCTATTTCTGGGATTAAAGCCAATAGAAGTTAATCCCATTGGTTTGTAAAAATATTTGTCTACATATTTATCGATTCTAAGTCCTGAAATAGCCCGGACAACATCTGCCATGAGAATGAAATCATTGTCACTATACACATATTTTTCTGTCGGAAGCAGTTTGCTATCGATAATACTTTGGTTCATTGAATCCACATAATCTGTTCGCAGGTATAAATTCTGTGCAACCCTGATACCGAATTTTGCTGATGAATCCGGTTGGAAATATTGAGGCAATAATTGTTTGGTAACCGGATCAACGGTTTTCAAATAGAAAACAACATCTGCGACAAGCCTTGCCTGGTGGAGCAAGATTTTTTCTATGTTGAGATTTGCCTTATCACTGTTCCTAGCCCATGGTAAATAAGTTCCAAGCGTTTTGTCAAGCCTTAATTTCCCTTCATCGAATAATTTCATGACACCCAGAGTTGTCGCGCAGATTTTTGTAACCGATGCCATATCATAAATAGAATTCAGATTTACAGGTTCCGGAGTGTCGTAAGAATAGGTTCCATATGCCTTTTCAAAAACAATTTTTCCATGACGTGCAATCAGCACAACACAACCGGGATAAGCTTTCCCTGTAATTCCGAGGTTTGCAATTGAATCAATATCGTTGTTCATTTGAAAACCATTCAGACCCTGAGATTCGGGGGTTGCAACCGGAAGAACTCTTTTTGCAATAATTCCGCTTCCATATTTATAATCATCGCAAACAGTGACTGGTAACGTTCCTTTGGCGATAATTTTCCCTTCAAGAATATCTGCCGCGGCATTTTGTGTGATAGAATCATCTTCATAACAAGCAACCAAATTTTTCGCTCCACAGAAATTTTTAAGTGCATAAGGATTTCCAAAATCAAAAAGGATTGTTTTATTATTTTGTTGAATTTGGTTAATCATTTCTATGGCGTAATCGCTTATGCCAAAGTTGTTTGATGGGTATCGTTTATAATTGTGAATGCCTATTACCACAGCATCATAGCGTGTTTTGATTAATTGAACCGTAGAAAGAATTCTTCCTGCATTTTGTTGATAATTGAAAAAGAATGCATCAGCTTTTAAATCGTTTTGAAGTCTTTTGGTAAAAGTGTTGGAACTATCTATTCCGATCCCTACATAAGCGATTTTTTTATTTGCGGCAGTTAATGGAAAAAAAACTGCATCCTCGTTATTCAAAACAGTGATTGCATTTTCTGCAACAAGCTTATTCATCTTATCAATGTCTGCATTCAAATCATTCGTCAGATTATTTGTATCAATTGATTGCCTGTTTTCAAGGCCAAGCATATATTTATAAGCGAGCACTTTTTTACACTTTTTGTAAATATCATTCCAGCTTAGTTGGTTGCTGTCGATGGCTGCTTTTATTTTTTCGATGCAGGTTGGAATATCTTCAGGAAGACAAAGCATATCATTGCCTGCAATCAGCGACTGAGCTGCAATCTGGCCGTTTGGAAAATACTTTGCAACACCCTTCATTCCGAGAGCATCCGTAAAAGTGAGCCCTTCAAAATGCAATTGATCTTTCAATAAACCGGTTACATTCTTTTTAGATAATGAAGTAGCCGTATTTGGTGTGCCGTCAATTGCAGGAATATAAAGATGAGCAATCATCACACTTCCAACACCAGCAGCAAACATTCTTTTGAAAGGATATAACTCCAGTGAATCAAGTTGAGCCATTGATTTGTTGATGACCGGAAGATCTAAATGAGAATCTACATTCACATCTCCATGACCGGGAAAATGTTTGGCACATGCAAGAACACCTTCATCCTGCAAACCTTTCATATAAGCAATTCCAAATCGGGCTACTTTATATTTATCTTCTCCAAAAGAACGATCGTTAATTACGGGATTATTGGGATTATTATTGATGTCAACTACTGGCGCATAATTTACCTGAATGCCCATTCTTTTTAATTGTCTGCCAACTAATTTTCCATACTGGTAAACCAGTGAAGAATCGTGGATAGCGCCCAGCATCATCTGGTGATTGAGTGGAGTGATACTGTCGAAACGCATTCCCAGCCCCCATTCCGCATCGATGCAAACCATTAACGGCGTTTTCGCAATGCTTTGAAAGTAATTGATAAAGTTTGCCTGCTTCACGGGTGTTCCCTGGAAAAGACAGATGCCACCGATATTATATTTTTGAATTGCTTCGGCGATTGCAGAATCATAATATACTGGTCCATCTTTTGTAAAACTACTTTCACGTAGTATCATCAATTGAGTAATTCGCTGATCGTTGTTCAATGTATTAAAAACACTGTCGACCCATCGGTCTGCAACAGTATCCGGAGTCTGAGCACAAGCTATGAACTGTACACAAATAAGAAGTAAAAGAGTAACCAGGATTTTTTTCATCAGTAAATTTTTTTTATTATCAGATGGAGCCCGATGATTGGAATTTGTCTTTTATTCGTTTGCGACATTTGCAATTATATTCGGTTCATCAAAATAATTAAAGTAAGTTTTGAGATATTAGTTCACAAGTTAAAGAATTATGTTTCCTGGAAACAGAAGTTTTGATAAAGGAATGTAAAACATTTAGGATCTTTTGTAATATTTATAAAAGTGTTGCTGTTCGTGTGAGAAGAATAGGGTGCCGTTTGTGTTCAAAATGTGGTGAACGAACAAAAATCATGAGTTTCTATTTTCTTTTTTATTCGAATCCGACTGACTTCTATTCTGTATCTTCCACATCGTCACATTCAATTCATTCAACACGAGATCTGATATTCGTTCGTTTCCCACTTGCAACTTGATTTTTTACTGGTTGTAACCCATAAATTTGCTGCATGGATATTGAATACATTTATAAGATTTACTTACAGTTTCCATCTGTTCAAACTGATTCACGAAAAATTAAAAAGAATGATTTTTTCTTTGCACTCAAAGGGCCGAATTTTAATGGAAATGAATTTGCCAGACAGGCTTTAAATGCCGGTGCGGCTTATGTTGTAGCCGATGAACCCGTCGGATTTGAAGATGAAAAGATCCTTTATACTGAGAATGTTTTACAAACGTTGCAGCACCTGGCAAAATATCATCGGGAACAATTTTCCATCCCTTTTATTGCCATCACCGGAAGTAACGGGAAGACGACAACTAAAGAACTTTTGCACGAAGTGCTTTCTACAACTTTCAGAACTTATACAACCCAAGGAAATCTCAATAATCATATTGGAATCCCGCTTACTATTTTGAAAATAAAAACGGATGCGGAAATTGCGGTGATTGAAATGGGTGCAAATCATTTGCATGAGATCGCTGGTTATTGTGAGTATGCACAACCTACACATGGACTGATTACGAATATTGGCAAGGCACATTTAGAAGGATTCGGAAGTGAGGAAAATGTAAAAAAAGGGAAAGGAGAATTGTTTGATTATGTAAAAAAAGATGGCGGAATTGTGTTCGTAAATACAGATGATGTTGCAGTTTATGACCTCGGTAAATCAATGAAGAATGCTGTATTTTATGGAAGTAAAAATGAATCTGTAAAAGGAGAAATTTTAAAGAACGATCCTTTTATTGAAGTTAAAATTGAAGACGGTAAATCATTGACAATTCAGACTCATTTAGTAGGCGCTTATAATTTACCGAATATTCTGGCTGCTGTTTGCGTTGGGAAGTTTTTTAAAATTGATGTTGAAAAAGTCAGGCACGCAATAAAAAATTATCAGCCTACAAACAGCCGTTCGCAATTGATTCAAAAAGGTTCCAACTCGATTATTCTGGATGCTTACAATGCCAATCCCGGAAGCATGAAAGCGGCAATAGAAAATTTTGCAAGGATGAAAGGGGATAAGAAAATATTGTTGTTGGGATCGATGATGGAATTAGGAAAAGAAAGTGAAAAAGAACATGCAACGATTATTTCTTTGATTGATCAACATAAGTGGGAATCTGTTGTTTTGGTGGGAAAGAATTTTGGTGAAATAAGAAATAAATACATCCATTTTGAAGATGCTGAACAGGCTGGAAAATGGTTGAAAGATCAACACTTCGAAAATGTACAGATGCTGGTGAAAGGGTCAAGAAGTATGCAAATGGAAAAAGCGCTGGAATAGTAAACGAACAAATTAGCGGTTTTTTTATTCGCTATCAAAAGCCTTTTTGTAAGCGTTGAGTGCCCGGGTTCTTGCCATCTTGTGATCTACAATTTGCGGCAAGTAATTCTCTTTATAATTTTTAATCCATTTTTTAATATAAACCTGATCGGGATCAAATCTTGAAGCCTGCAGGCCAGGATTAAAAACCCGAAAATAGGGTGCTGAATCGCAACCGCAACCAGCCACCCATTGCCAGTTGCCGTTATTCGATGACAATTCATAATCCAACAACTTTTCAGCAAAATAAGCTTCACCCCAACGCCAGTCTATTAAAAGATCCTTCGTCAAAAAGCTTCCAGTGACCATCCTGATGCGATTGTGCATCCAGCCAACCTCATTTAATTGACGCATCCCTGCATCTACCAGCGGATAGCCGGTTTCTCCCTTACACCACTTTATAAATTCTTCTTCATTGTTTCTCCATTTTATGTGCTCATACTTTTTATAAAATGGATGATTCACGACGTGGGGAAAATGATATAAAATCGTCATAAAAAATTCACGCCAAATCAATTCATTTAAAAAAGCGTCGCCGTATTCTGCGGCAGTTTTTACCAGCTTTCTGATACTTACAGTGCCAAACCGCAAATGCACACTAAGATGTGAAGTGCCGTCAATTGCAGGAGTATTCCGTGTTTCAGAGTAATGGGCAATTAAGTTCTCGTCAATGTTTGGATCAGGAACGTTGCTTCTGATATCTTCAAAACCGAGATCTTTTAATGAAGGGAAATCCAAAGGTTTTGATTTCAATAAATGAGTAAGTAGTCTTTCTGAAGAATAGAAAGTGATGTTATTTTCTGAAAACTTATTTTTCCACATTTTAGAATAAGGAGTGAAAACTGTGTAAGGCGTATCATCCGGTTTCATTACTTCAGACTCTTCAAAGATTACCTGGTCTTTGAAAGAATAATATTTAATCTGGTGTTCGGCGGCCAGGTTCTTTATTTCTTCGTCGCGTTTGATTGCATAAGGTTCATAATCGTGGTTAACAAATATTGCTTCTATTTCATAAAGCGAATTAATCTTTTTGAAAGCTTTTAGAGGAGTATCGTAAAGTACTAAAAGTGAACTTTTATGTTGGTATAAAGTACTTTGTAATTCTATCAATGTTTCATAAATAAAAGCAACTCTTCTATCTGTTTTATTTTCGAGTTGATCCAAAATATTTTTGTCGAAAATAAAAACCAATAAAACAGGTGTTCCACTATTGAGTGCATGATAAAGCGCGGCATTATCTTGTAATCTTAAATCGCGTCGCAACCAGCAAATACTAATTTTTTTTCGTTCCATAATTCATCAAAATTTTGAAAAATGAACAATTACATCATGCCCAATGATCTTCCTTTACGGGCTTTATAAATGCTTAAAAGTATAAATAGAAAGATAATGGCTGCCACAGCGTATGAAACAATTTCGATCGGTTGAACCACATTCTTGTTCGAGACGGCAATGGCTATCAAAGCCCATATTCCAACCAGCCCAAATTCCCGCAGATTTCTTTTCAATATCATCAAAACATTGATCAGACATGCTATTACAATCATAATGATTGTCCAGGAAATGGGAGACATTCCCCATCCATTCCATCCTGTTTTCGTGAGCCACACAGCAATATTTGCAATTAGTGCAACCGTAATCCAACCGGCATAAATTGCAAATGGCCAAAATATGAAGAGGTATTTTTTGAAAGGATGATAGTCAAGTTCCATTCTTGTATGGGTAATAATTTTAAGCAATGAAAAAAGAAGTAGAAATATCAGAATAACAGAGATACCCATTAAGTCATGTGTCCACGCTACAATCCAAAAGGAATTAGCCAGACATGAAACAACAAACCACCAACCCATATTTGTCACTTCGTCATCTTTAGATGCTTCATAGACATTAGCTATAAATAAACCTCTTCCGGTATAAACTACGAAGCCAACCAGCCAGAGATAGATGAAACCCCAGATAGAAAAGGCATAGCCAGCAGGGGTAAAATAATTATGGTATTTATCTGAAATCTCTTTTACCGTTTGACCTCCAAAAATTCCGGCTACTGATAAATAATTAATGGTGATGGTAATAAGAAGAGCGACGCCATTAGAGATTTGAAGTGTCTTTTTCATGAGATCGTTTTTACTTTTATTTTATAAAAATCAGCGGCAAATATTTTGTATAAATAAAGATTCAGCAAGATCATTTCGAAACCGTAAAAAACATCTTCTATAGGGATTGATAGCAACCTGAAACCCAAATTTTGCTGGTTGTTATACTTTACAACTGCTTCGTCTAAGCCAGTGCCAGTGAGGATTCCATTCACGATTAGAAAAGGGATCAGGAGGATTGCGTAAATACTTACGGCTTTACCAAACCAATTGATTTTGGCAATAAATTTTAAAAAAAGGCAAAGCATTGCGGTGGTGATAAAAGTAACAGATGTATATATTTTATCAATGAAAATAAAACCTGTTGTCAATAAAATGAGGGATAGAAAAATACAGAAAAGATTTTCTGTATTTTGATTCCAGGACAGATCATAAAATTTATCGAGACAGTAATAAGTGAAAACACAGGAATAAGGAATACAAATAAAAAATAAAATTTCTTCAATAGGTAAGTTAAACAAATACATTCCTGTCAGATATCGCGGATTGAAACTCCAAACGCCGAGCCGTGTAAAAACGGAATCCCAAATAATAAAAATTATAGCAACAACTACTGCAGCGGGAAAAAATGATTTCCAGGTTTTATAAAACTGGATTCTGGGGTGAAACGAAAACACCAAAGGAATTAAGATCGTTGAAAAGTTAACCAACAAGTAAAGCGATTTCATGTTTTGTTGGTTTTCAGATTTCTGAAATATTTCAATGGAACCCATAACATCCCAAAACATTCGCCGTCTTCTTTCGATAGATGTTTATGATGCATTTTGTGCGCTCGTCGTATTGCTTTCAGATACCGGTTATTCGAATTGCGAAGGAATTTGAATCTTTGGTGAATAAAAATATCGTGGATCAGAAAATAACACAGCCCGTAAAGAGTAATGCCGACGCCGATCCAGAAAAGAAAATTATAATGATGTAATCTACCAAAAAATAATGCAGCGATTCCAGGCATGGCAAAAAGTAAAAAGAAAAAGTCGTTATGTTCGATAAAACCCTCCGATTCTTTTTTGTGGTGATCTTTATGCAAGTTCCACAATAAGCCATGCATGATATATTTGTGAGCGATCCATGCAACACCTTCCATCCCGACGAAGGCGGCAATTATTAAAAGTAAATTAATGAGTATTTGCATTTTCTTTAAATATATTTTTCAAAATATTCTTTCTGAAACTAAAAATATTTTCAACTTTTTTTCTTACGATCAATGCATGTGCTATAGTTCCCAGGATGCCAAAAGGTAATTCATATTTTATGTGGTCTTTCATTAGAACGCTATTCCCTTTCTTCATAAAAACATGTGTATGCTCCCATTTTTTATACGGACCTTTTAATTGTTTATCTGTAAAATGTGTCGGTTTGTCCACCTTACAGATTAACGTTTTCCAGTAAACAGGAATTCCAAATAATGGCTTTAATTTATATTCAAGAAGCATGCCTTCATAAATTTCGAGGTCATCCTGTTGGGTTAAAATTTTGAATTGAAGTTCCGGAGGTGTTATGATAGCAAGATTTTTTGCAGATGAAAAAAAATCCCAGGCTGATTGCATACTGATGGGCAAAAGCTGCTCTGATTTATAATGATATGTAGCCATCAAAAATTTTTGAAATGTTGAATCACTTTGGGTAAACAAATCTTTATCCATTCTGAATAATTCTCTTGATTTGACTCAATTTCTTTTTCTAACATTTCAAGAGATAAGTACTTCCAATCTTTAACTTCGACAGGATTCGGGTGGGGCAGGTCATCGCTTGTTCCAAAATAAACATGATCTAATTCATATTCGGTTAAACCATTTTCAAAATGGCATTTGTAAATAAAACTGAATGCGAAGTGCGTGTTACATTTCAAACCCATTTCTTCTTCTAATCGCCTTTCAATGGTCGTAGAAATGATTTCATTATTTAGCGGGTGACTGCAACAGGTATTGCTCCATAAAAGAGAAGAGTGATATTTTCCGGCAGCCCTTTGTTGTAACAACAATTCCTTTTTTGAATTAAAAATGAAAACTGAAAAAGCACGGTGTAGCAAACCTTCCTGATGCACAGAAAGTTTGTCGAGTATACCGGTTTGATTGTCTTTTTCATCTACTAAGATCAATTGCTCATTCATAGGTTTATTTTGTATCGATTTCTAAAAACGTTTATATTAACTGCAGCTTTTCTTCGCTACTTAGGTATTTTGATTTTTTCAAAAAAGGCATCATAAAATGTTTAAGCTTTTCATCTTTTATCTGATGGAAAAATTTCAGGATGAAATTTTTATCCATTTCGAGATTATGGTTATAGCCCAGAAATGCCGGTGTACTGGTTTGTACGGTAAACCTCAGAAATCTCAACTCAATATTATTTTCATCGGCACCGATTGCTTTTTCAAGAATGTTTTTTCCATTTTTAAAATGAGACATTTTTGTAAAAGGATTGGAAAAATATTTAGCCATTATTATGGTTGCACAGCCTTTATAACCGGATATTAAAGAGCTATTGGTTTCATCAGACACGGAAATTTCAATAAGTTTTTCACAGGCTTTTTTACTGTTAACTGACTCCTTATACAATGTTCTTATTTCATTCAGGTCCACTCCAATATTTCTGAAACTTGTACATGCGAAAAAAACCAATCCGAAAAAAATCCATTTTTTCATACCCAATTCATTTTATGCATGACAAGACTGTTCAGCATCAGCCCTAATTTTTTACTATTATTGATCCGTACTCTTTCAGTGAGGATACGATGAGCTGGCAATTTTTTTATTTTGTTGAATAATGATTTGTAATAAACATATGCAAGGTAAACACCACCTTTTGAAGAGGCAGGAAGTTTTTTAATTCCGGCAAATGCGATCCTGAAGTCGTGTTCAATGTCTCTTTCAATCTCTCTTTTTGCATCTAAAGTGAAATCATTGATATCCAAATCGGGAAAATACGTTCTCCCCAAAATCTGATAATCATCTTTCATATCTCTTAAAAAGTTTACTTTTTGAAAGGCTGCGCCTAATTTCATGGCGAATGGTTTTAGTTCTTCGTACATTTTGTCATTGCATTCTGTGAAAACATGCAGGCACATTAAGCCTACCACTTCTGCAGAACCGAAGATATACTGATCATATTTTTCGTGTGTGTACTTCAATTTTAGCAAATCCATTTCCATACTTTTTAGAAATGTTTCGATCAGAACAGGGTCGATTTTGTACTGGTGTACAGCGTGTTGGAAAGAATTGAGAATTGGATTAATAGAAATTCTATTCTCAATAGCCTGATAAGTCTCTTCTTTAAACTTTTCTAAAAGATATTGCTGGTCATATCCATCAAAACTGTCAACAATTTCATCGGCTATACGTACGAAACCATAAATCGAATAAATTGCATTACGAAGGCTGTTTTTCAGAAAATAAATGCCCAATGAAAAACTTGTACTATAAGTTTCCGTCGTTTTTTTACTGATCTGTACCGACAAATTATCGAATAGATGTTTCATGCTTTTTATTTTTAAAATATTTGTGCACTTGTTGTGCTGCAATTTTTCCTGAAATTATTGAGGGAGGAACTCCGGGACCAGGCACAGTTAACTGGCCGGTATAGAAAAGATTATTTACCTTTTTGTTTTTTATTTTAGGTCTTAAATTAGCCGTTTGTTTAAGGGTATTAGCCAGACCATAAGCATTTCCTTTAAAAGAATTATAATCCAATTTGAAATCATTTACGCAATAACTTTTTTTGAAGACTATATATTTTGAAACTTTTTCACAAAGATGTTTTTCCAAACGGTTGATCATAATCCAGAAATAAAAATCTCTTTGAGTTTCTGTGTCCTCCAGGTCAGTGGCAATAGGCATCAGGAGGAATAAATTTTCATGCCCAACGGGGGCAACACTTTCATCAGTCTGAGAAGGACAGCATACGTAAAATGATGGCCTGCTCGGCCATTGAGGGCTTTTATAAATCTCTTTTGAATGTTGTTCCAGATCTTCTTCAAAAAACAAAGTATGATGCTGGATACGACTAATTTTTTTGTTTAGCCCGATATAATAGATCAGACAGGAAGGAGCTAATGTCTTTTTATTCCAGTAAGCTTCATCGTAATTCCGATAAACTGAATCTAATAAATCACTTTCAATATGATGGTAATCTGCTGAAGCAATAATCGCATCGAATGGGTTTTCTTTTCCATTTACAATAAGACTTTTCACTTTCTTTTTATCAACTACAATTTTTTCGACAGTGGAGTTCAAATGAAATCTTACCCCGTTATTTTCTGCCAGTCGGCTCATTGCATCAACCACTTTCCCGAACCCACCTTGTGGATACCAGGTGCCCAAATTCAAGCCGGCATAATTCATCAGACTATATAAAGCCGGCGTTTCATCAGGCATAGCCCCCAAAAACAAAACAGGAAATTCCATGAGAGCAATCAAATGTGGATGTGTGAAATATTTTCTAACCATTTTGCCAAAAGAAGAAAATAAATCAAGTCGTAATGCACCTTTTATAATATCAGGGTCCATGAATTCCAGAAAGGATAAGCCTGGTTTATACACCAGCTTTTTCATTCCAATATCATATTTGAATTTAGCATCGTGCATAAAGATTTCGAGTTTTTTTGCGCTTCCTTTTTCAATAGATTCAAAAAGAGTACATAAATTTTTATAACCTGAAGGAACCTTCATAATTTGATTATCTGGAAAAACTATTTCGAAAGAAGGATCCAACAACTTTAGGGTATAAAAATCTGAAACTGAATATCCAAAATCGTTAAAAAACCTTTCAAACACATCGGGCATCCAGTACCAACTTGGTCCCATATCAAAAATATATCCATGTTCTGTTTTCAGCTGCCTTGCTCTTCCGCCAATTGCGCTATTTTTCTCAAATACATCTACCTGGTACCCTTCTTTTGAGAGATAACATGCTGCACTTAAGCCAGAAAAACCAGAACCTATGATTGCAATGCGTTTCATCGTGTTTAAATAATTTTACTTTATTCTGAACAGATTTAATGTATTACTTTTTCAAGATCATCAATTGATTTAAGCCAGGTTACCTGCTTGTTTAACTTTATATTATCGAGCAGTAAATGGTTTCCACTAACATAAATTGGAACATTTCTGAAATTTTTGCTTAAAAGGGATAAATATAATTTTATGTTCTCAGGAAAATCGTAATGAACGAAAAACAAAAGAAGTGCTTCCGGAGCAATATTTTTAGAAGCCATAGAAAGTGTATTCATCGGGACACTTGAGCCCAAATAAAAAACTTTTTCACCACGAAGATTTAAAATATATTTAGCAAACAAAAGCCCAATCTCATGGTATTCATCTTCTGGTAAGAATAATAACCATTTCTTAGCGTTATCATTTGGTGAAGGCAATGAATCAATAGCAGTCAGGAGTTTTTGACGGATCATATTGCATATGAAATGCTCTTGAGCCGGTGGTAACTGATCACTTGCCCACATTAAGCCCAGACGATCGAGTAGCGGATAAATTATTTTTCCGTAAGTTTTATTTACTCCAAACCGTAATAAACAATGTGAAAGAATTTTCTGAAAAGAAGACTCGTTAAAATCGATACCCGTAGCGATCAATTGGGAAACGAAGTGTTGATAATTTTCTTCAATTTTGCGGGTGTACAATTGGGTGACAAGAGAATTAAGGGTTTTATCATTCATTGTACACAACTCCGAAACTTTATGTTGATCCTGAAGACTAACGATGTTCAATAATCTCTTCAAGTCGAAACCACTATAAGACCGGGTATTTCCTTTCGACCTCGCGGGTTTCAATGCTTGGTACCTTTGTTCCCATATACGTATCGTATGAGGTTTAATTCCGGAAAATCTGGATAATTGTGTGATAGAAAATGAATCCATGCTGTTTAATTTATATCAAATATACCTAAACAGGGTAAATTATTAGAATCTAAATATTTGGGTTGATGTCAGCCTAAAATTTCCAATTTTTGATCATCTGGATCTTTATCAATCCAATTATTATACAGCGCGAATATTAATTTGATAGTAAAAGAAGGAATAGTTGATATTCCTATTTTGGAACGAATTGGGATGATTGATCGATGATTTAGCAGCTAAATACCGAAATTTTTTATTGGTGAGAAATTTAATTTTATTATTAAATTAAAATTTCTGTGTCCTATTAAAATGTTACTTTTTTTTTACACTTCATGTGAAGTGCACACATAACTTATAAACAACATTTTTTATCAAATATTATGACCTGCCACATGACCTCCACCTATATTTATGGTCCCTCCTGTCATGAAATTGCTGTTGGCTAAATACCAGGCGAGTTCCGCAACATCGGAAGTTTCCCCTATCCTGTTCAATAAATGGAGGCCGGCTGAACTATCAGGATCTTTTACGCCTAACTTGGTCTGCAAAGAACTCCTGATGACACCGGGAGCAATAGTATTTACCCGGATATTACTCTTACCAAATTCTGCAGCTAATTGTCTGGTGAGTGAATGGATAGCACCTTTACTGGCTACCGGAGCCGTAGCAGGGAAGCCACCAATAGCATGTTCAACTAATACGGTTCCAATATTTATAATCGATCCTGATCCCTGTTTCAGCATGACTCTTATTGCTGCCTGGCTGGTGAAAAAAGAACCTTTAAAATTAATGTTCATAAAATAATCAAGATCTTTTTCATCTACTTCCAGAAATGGTTTTGGCATAAAGACGCCTGCATTATTGACTAATACATCAACCGTACCAAAACGTTCTACTGCAGCATCTACGAGACGCGATCCGACTGCTGATTTACTAATATCGCCCTGAACCATAAGCAGATTATCAGAAGCACCAAGTTCCTGGAAAGCATTTTTGAGGTTTTTTAAATTGGCTGAGTTAATGACTACATTGTAGCCTCTTTCCAAAAACAGGCTCGCAATATTTTTACCGATTCCGGTTGAGGATCCTGTTACAATAATCGTTTGTTTTTTCATTTTATTCATTTTGATTTTTTTCGCTTAATGAAGTAATTCCTTTTTTCCGGAGTTCCGAAACCTGCTCTCCTCCAACACCCCAATTATCGGTGTCTATCTCTTCAATCACTACTGAAGTGTGATTTGGGTCTTTGCCCAACACATCTTGTAATAACCTGGTAACTCCAGCTATCAGATCGTGTTTCTGTTGTTTTGTAACCCCTTCCCGTGTTACTTGAATTTTTACGTATGGCATAAATATAA
>JBDTKF010000032.1:0-8861 GCA_039935455.1 Ginsengibacter sp. | reverse complement strand
ATGATATTATTATGAACCTTGACAGGATGAAAAAGAAATTAAGTAGTGATATTACCTTCGATAGAATCATCGAGTGTCTTGCCCATGACAGCACCTGCAGCAATTTTCAACAAAGCAATTGCATCCCCATGCTTATTATCCCAATAATACCCACTATCTGTTGAAACTTTAATGACCGAAATGCGCGGGTCGTCTTCACCTTCTGTAAACCATGCTTTCAAAATAGGCTCCCAAAGTTCTTTGATCAAGGTTTTATCAGTGGAAATAGTCGCATTTCCATAAATGGTCAAAAAATCTGAAAGAGAAGAACCCTGGAAAAATAACTGAACTTTTGGATCGCTGGCAATATCCTGGTTTTTATGACTGTCCTTCGCGCTCAGAAACCAAAGGTTTCCTTCATCATCTACTTTTTGTACGGACATAGGACGTGTGGTAATTGTTTTGCCGGTAATAATTCCAGTACAGAAAAAACAAGTGTTACCATCCGCCAACTCTTTTATTTTTTTAGCCGCTTCATTGCCGTGAAGATTTTCGTGATGATCTCCTTCCTGGTTTTTGTTGATGCTTTCCATTTTGTTTTTTTTGAGGATTAAAATTAGGTGAATGCCGATCGCATATTCTTTGATAAAAATCATGCCAACTCAGCTTCAGCCAAGTCTTTCTCACAGCCGTCTCCCGCAGATGGGCCCGGCGTCAGATCAATGTTTATATTCTTCTCCTTAATCCTTACCACTTTTGGAAAGTTTGAGAATTTGTTCTGCAATTGAGAAGTCTGAGAACCCGTGTCATCTGGAACTTAAACATTTTAAAACTTCTTAACTCTAAATAAGAACGCCCCGTCAATGGCGGAGCGTTACTTCGATATATTTCTGATAACTAAATACTGTCTCTTAAAGTTTTCACCTGGTTGTGTACTATCAAAATTTCCTTGTATTGTTTTTCAATGGTTTCCACTACACCGGCTGGCAGTTCATCACTATCTTCCAGCGCATCTTCGTAGGCTCTTTTAGCTACATCTTCTCCATATTCGCAAGACGACAAAATCTTTTTACGATCGCCTTCGTCCAGTGCATTTTTAACATCCATCCATGTGCGATAAAACTTTCCTGCCAGGGTGGTTTCATCGCGGCCAGATGTTTCTTCCGACGCAGGCACTAATGCGCGAAGAGCAACATTGTTTTCTTTGCTCTGGTTGCCATACGTAAGAAAGAAATCTTTTAGATCGGTGTCTTTTACCTGTTCCCGTGCTTTTTCATAACCTTCAGAACGGTCGTTATTAATAATGATCAGATTGTTTAAAACTTCTGCGATTTTTTCAATTGTTGTTTCCATGAAAATATAGTTTAGATTAATTACGCTTATAAAACCAAGAAGCATACCAATTGCTTTTTGATAGCAGACTATTACATTTTATAAACATCTCTGTTGGTTTGTGGAAAATGATGCGCCTATTGGTAAGTGCTCACAACTGTGGAAAGGTAGAGACTTGCAACTTTTGGAAAGTTTGAGAATCAGTTCTTCAATTGTGAAGTCTAAAATTAACTTTCCAAAAGTTTTTGGCAAAGTTTAAGACCAACGAAAAAAAACCCAAGGAAGAAGGAAAATAGAAAACGGAATTATTTGTTCGTCTGCTGACAATACTGCTAATAGGGAATAAAAAATAGGAAGATATAGTCGTCATCCGGCCGTGCTTACTATGGTATTATTTATTCTTCGCACAACCGGGTGAATTGCTAATCTGTATTCATCAACCAGCTCATCGTTATTGTTTCTATTTGTTATAAATCTCGTTCAGTCCAACTTTTGGAAAGGTTGTTCATACTTTCCCAAAAGTGCAAATTTGGCAATGAACTTTACAAAAACTCATTTTACTCAGGAAGCGGAAAACCTGGAAAGCCACTGCTGATTACAATTTTTTCATAAAATGATCTTTCATTGCTTTTGGATAATCGGCAAGAGCTACTTCAGGTGCTGCGATCTCAGGGTGCCATAACTTTTCCCACTCAAAACTAAAGTATCCTTTGAACCTGTCTTTTGCCAGCAGATCAATTGCATCAAAAATGGGAGTCGTTCCTTTGCCCAACAAAACATATTCCACTTTGCCATTGTTAAAAACGAGGTCTTTAAGATGGGTATGATGAATGTATTTTTTTAGACGGGTATATACTTGTTCTACCGGTTCTTTGGTTACGGACCACATATTGACTATATCCCAGACAAGACCTACATCAGGATGGTTGACTGATTGCATCATGTTTTGAATATCCTCACTCAGCACCAGTTCACCATGAGTTTCCATCAAGACCTTAACACCGCTTCCTTTTGCATAATCGCCTAATTCCTGTAATGCTGTTACAATCAGGTGAGTGATCTCTTCTCTTTCCACACCTTTCGGAAAAATATTGGGAAACACGCGGACATAAGGGCAGTTCAGTTGATGCGCAAGTTCAATGAAACGCTTGACCTCATCCATGCTTTTATCTCTTTCGGGTCCTTTCTGGTGGTGCATTTGAGCAGAAGAACCAAGATCAACAATTTTCAAATTTTTTGTTTCAATCCGTTTTTTGGTAGACTTTGTATTTTCCCTGCTGCTGAATTCCGCGCACTTCAAAAGATCAAGCTCTCTTTTAATGCCACGTATTTCTATACCGTTGTAATGGTTATTCACTGCAAAATCAAGGATATGATCGAATGACCAGTCGGGACAACCCAACGTAGAGAAGGATAGGAGCGGAGCATATTTTTTAAAGTTAAATGGAACCGTTGCAAAAGCAAGACCTGCAAGAGTGGTGGACTTTATAAAATTTCTGCGATCAAATAGATTCATGAACAGAATAATTTAGAACTCAATTTAGTTATAAGACCCTGAATAATTTCAAGTAGCTTTTCCTGCCGGGAATTAGAAACATTGCAGTAAAGCAACAAATGGTAATGATTTCTATCGTTATATGTACGTTATGTATTCATAGATATCTTAGCCATTTGATTTCTTTGTGATTTTCTTTGTAATGTCCATACCATTTGCACAAAGGGTACAGAATAATTACGACTGCTATCCAAATTGAATAAATCCCCCAAAGACTTAACCCGCTTGGTCCCTTCGGTCTGCCGAAATTAAAGCCAAACAATAAATCCGATGTTTTGTAGCCCTGCAAAAACACGATAAAAAACATGATAGGATGAATGATATACCAATGAACAATAAAATAAAAAAGGGGAACTTTTCCATAGACTATCGTAATCTCAGTAAATTTATTTTTTGCGGTATCTACAGCATAAAGTACCAAAAACATAATTCCCAACATGAGCAAACAAAACTGTAAAGAAGGAGGATATTTCGTCACATTTATAAAAGAGAAAAAAGTATATAATGCACTTTTTTGTACTTGCCACGGAAGTAAATCGCCGTATAGATTTATAAAACGTAAAGTCAGGAACAATGCGATGCTTGAAATGCCAATCTTCAAAAAGATATTTTTTCTTTGTTTATCAGGTAAAATAAAGAAAAACCCTGCCGCAAATCCTGCCAGCGTAATCCCTATCCACGGAATTGGCGGATAAGCGATAAGAACAGTAGTACCTCCACTAAGCTGAAAGACATCCACTGCAAAAAAAGGAGTTAGTATTTGCTTAAACAAAGAGGATTCTGCAAATGGAATTATAGGAATCAAGTTGTGTAAAAAGATAATAGTTAACCCAACGATTCCGATTGCTTTTAGTGAACATTTCAAAAGCAGACTCAACGCTATAAATCCAAAACCAATTGCTGATAGTACATCTATTAGGATAACATTAAAATGTATGTCGAACCAAACGCCAAAATTTATTAAGGTGAGGTCCAACAGAATCAGGAAAACACCCCTGGACAATAGGTGTCGCCTGGTTTGCGTGATATTATTTTTACGCTTAAAAGAAATATACGCAGATACACCAGATAGAAAAACAAAGGTTGGTGCACATAAATGTGTAATCCAACGGGTCAGAAATAAAAGTGGAGTGGTGGTGCTTAAATCTGTCGGTTGTTGAGTGAGAGAGCTTACATGTATCAGGTCTCGGGTGTGATCCAACGCCATTAGAATCATTACAATACCCCTTACTATATCAATACTGTTAATCCGTTTTATTTCCATTTTTTTTATTTGAATAACGATTGATGACTTGTTTGATAACGGTATCAATGATTTCAGGCTTGATATTTTTGTTTTGTATAACCTCCGATTTTATTTTGGGTTAATTTATTTTTTAGATTTGTCAGGATTCCCTTTTTTAGTGATTATCAATGGCAATAAACTGTGTTGTAAATAATAGGTCCATCCTTTTGAACAAGCGTCAAAGCATTCGAATTCAGGAACTAATCCAAAATGGGTTATTACTAATTTTGTTTGGTCGGCTGGTTTTGATATCTCAAATATCATCTTTGTTCCATTCCATTCGTTTTGATTTTTCACGAAAGTAAGTTTGCTGTCTACGGTCAACCAAACAACTTTTTTATCTCGCTCAACTTCTATTAGTTTGTGTTTGGAGTAATGTAAGACTCCGTGTCGGTAACTGAATTCGTCATTCAGTTTTTCAGAACTTCCTTCTAAATCTTCTGACCACCATCCACGAACATTTTTGATTGCATTGAATACTTCATTTGGGTTTTGATCCACTAGAAAAGTAATGGAGAAATTTTCATTTTGCATAAACGTAAATTTATTAGTTCCAGAATTACTTGATGTATGATTGCCTTCTCAATTTAGAACCAACGACTTACGGTTCAGAACAAATGCCAAGTTAAATCCATTCTGCCGGAAGCCTTACCAAATATAATTAAAAGTTCAATTTAATTAGGATGATCATTAGCGTTTTTTTACTGACTCGTTCCTTCTTTACCAATTATTGGCAAATTGCACATTTCGTGATAAACTTTAAACTTTTGGAAAGTTTGATGATACTTCCGGGGATCGCGGATTATGAAATGAATTTGTCAAAGTATTTACTAATGATATTTAGAAATCTTATTTATCTCAATCAGATCATCGTTCTTTTCTTATTCCCAATTTGGACTGCGAATGATAGTTACAAACACAAACAAATCATGATCAGCAACTTCATAGTTTGAAACTTTCAGGATATCTTCATACTTTATCTGATTTATTAAAAAATAAACCTTAATTTATCCCGGTGAAAAATAATCCAATACAAGGACTTTTGTCGTATCGAAAAACATCCTTCTTCGGGGAAGACATGTTGAAAAAATATGCAAACGAGAAGCCCCCGCTCAGATCAGAACTATTTAGTGCTGAACATCTAATACAATATGGTCAAAAGCTGGCTGGAAAACACCAATATATTCCAGGTAGGGGACCCAATACACTTTTAAAGAGGCTGTCCGATAATGAATCCGTACTGGAGGAAGTATATAATATGCTTACTGAAGCAGTAAAAGCGAATCGAAGGATCATACCCGCTGGAGAATGGCTACTTGATAATTTTTACCTCATCAAAGAACAGATTAATACGGGCAAAAAACATTTGCCCAAAGGATATAGTGAAAACCTGCCCAGATTAACCAAAGGGCCTTCCATTGGGCTTCCCCGGGTGTATGACATTGCGATTGAAATTATTTCACATAGTGACGGCAGGGTAGACTTTGATAATCTAAGTAATTTCATCTTATCGTATCAGTCAGTGTCAAATTTAAAATTGGGCGAATTATGGGCTATCCCAATTATGCTCAGGCTTGCACTGATTGAGAATCTTCGGAGAATGGCCACCAAGATCGCTATTACAAAACTGAACCAGAATTATGCAGATTATTGGGCTGAACTAATGATAGATACAGTTGAGAAAGACCCTAAGAATCTGATCCTGGTGATTGCAGACATGGCTCGTTCGAATCCCCCGTTAGATAGTTCTTTTGTCGCGGAACTTACGCGAGGGTTACAAGGTAAAGGACAGGCTTTATCGATCCCTTTATCCTGGTTGGAAGAGCGGTTGGCAGAAAATGGCAAAACAAGCAATGACCTTGTACAATCTGAAATTCAGAAACAGGCTGCCGATCAGGTGTCTATGAGTAATAGTATCAGCAGTCTTAGATTTTTGGGAACTACCAACTGGCGGGATTTTGTGGAAGCTACCAGCCAGGTAGAACAAACACTGCGTGAGGATATAGGAGAAATATATGATAAAATGGATTTTGCCACCCGGGATCACTACCGTCATGTGGTGGAAAAGATAGCTAAATATAGTGGGTTTTCCGAACAGTATGTTGCAGCTAAAGCTATTGGATTTGCCAAAGACAATGCTGATGAGAATGGACCAGAAGATCGAAAATCTCATGTAGGATACTATCTTATCGATAAAGGAATCGTGCGGATGGAACAGCAGATTCGAATGACGCTTCCCATTCGCGAGCAGATTCAAAAAACACTCCGTCGCTTTCCCCACCTGATTTATATGGGTAGCATTACTTTATTTACCTGGCTCATAGCAATAGGAATGTTTGCGAGGGCTTATCTGGACGGAATCAACATTTGGCTCGGGATACTGGTGGGGATACTATCGCTTTTAGCAGCAAGCCAGTTGGTAATTACGATTGTAAATTGGATTGCCTCTATTGCGATATCGCCCTCATTACTTCCCTGTATGGATTTTTCTGAAGGCATTCCACCGGAGTTCAGGACTTTGGTAATAATTCCTTCCATGCTGACTTCGAATGAAGAAATTGAATCTTTGACAGAAGCGCTCGAAGTTTATTTTCTCGCAAATAAAGATGAGAACCTCCATTTTGGGTTATTGACTGATTTTACTGATGCACAAAAAGAAACCCTTCCGGGCGATGAAGCACTTTTGTCATTTGCTATACAAAGAATCAAAGAATTGAATTTGAAATATGGGAGTGCTGATAATAGTATCTTCTTCTTATTTCATCGTCCACGTAAATGGAATCAGCAGGATAAAGTATGGATGGGCTATGAACGCAAAAGAGGAAAACTCACAGAAATGAATAATCTGCTCCGTGGAATGGCTAAAGGTTGTTTTTCCGAAATAATAGCCAACCAGGAACTGTTTCCGGAAATAAAATATATCATTACTCTTGATACTGATACCAGGCTACCAAGAGATTCAGCCTGGGAGATTGTTGGATCTATGGCGCACCCTTTGAACCATGCTGTTTATAACGAAAGCAAGAAACGAGTAACCGAAGGCTATGGTATTTTGCAGCCTCGGGTAGAATTAAGTTCTCCGGGTTCAGAGAGTTCTTTCTATGCCCGTATGCATGGAAGTGAAGCTGGACTAGACCCTTATACCCGCGCCACTTCAGATATTTACCAGGATCTGTTTAATGAAGGCTCTTTTATCGGGAAAGGAATTTATGAATTAGACATCTTTTCGAAAGTATTGAATGACCGTTTTCCTGAAAATCGCATTTTGAGTCACGATCTCCTCGAAGGTTGTTACACCCGTTCCGGACTCTTAAGTGATGTACGATTGTATGAAAAATATCCTACGCGATATCTGGAAGATGCGAAGAGACGACATCGATGGATAAGAGGAGACTGGCAGATAGGAGTATGGGCATTGCCGTTCGTTATTGATAAAAATCATCGTTTAAAAAGAAATCCACTTTCATCGTTATCACGCTGGAAAGTATTTGACAATCTTCGGCGAAGCCTCATACCTGTGGTGATAACAGCTCTCTTAATATTGGGTTGGACGGTTTTGCATAATCCTTTCTTTTGGACTAACATAGTTATTTCTGTAATTGTACTTCCGTTTCTAATAAGCAGCTTAAGAGATATTATACGGAAACCAAAAGAAATAACATTCAGACAACATTTCAATGACTCAATCTTTTCATTGAGTAATAATTTATTCCAAACCCTTTTTACAATTATATGCCTTCCTTATGAAGCTTACTACACTATAGATGCCATCATTCGCACCAATTGGAGAATGATTGTAAGTAATAGAAGACTTTTGGATTGGAATCCTTCTTCCAATTTAAAATTTGCCGGTACGCGGAACTTACGATCTGTATATGTAACTATGTGGTTCGCACCTTTGCTCAGCATCAGTTTACTTATTTTTCTGATTATTTATTTTCCGGTACACTTAGTATTTGCTTTACCAGTGTTATTATTTTGGTTATTTTCTCCTGCTGTTGTTTGGTGGGCAAGTGAACCATTGATGAAATTGGAAATGGAGTTATCCAAAGAACAGCATATATTTCTTCATAAATTATCGAGGAAGATCTGGTACTTCTTTGAAAAGTTTGTAGGGCCACAGGAAAATTGGTTACCTCCGGATAATTACCAGGAGCATCCGGTTGAAAGATTGGCTCACCGTACTTCGCCTACCAACATGGGACTCTCACTGCTTGCCAATCTTACGGCTTTGGATTTTAATTATATCACCACAGGCGAGTTTATTGAACGTACGACCAGTAGTCTTGATACCATGAGAAACCTGGAACGTTACAGAGGACATTTTTTCAACTGGTATGATACCCTTACGTTGAAAGCTATACCGCCCATCTATATTTCAACAGTGGACAGCGGCAACCTTGCAGGCCATTTGATTACGCTGAAACAGGGTATTTTAGCTATCAAAAATCAGCCTATTATCACTCCCGGTATATTTTCAGGATTCCGTGATTCTTTGTGGATAATGAAGGATATATTAAAAGATAAAAAGTTGCTCGTGATGTTGGAGAAGGAGCTTGATTCTTTAGATGCCGCCGATTTATTTACCTTGGAATCGGTAAAGCATTCTCTTGAAAACTTATCAGCCACGATTGAAAACATCTCAATCACGTTGCAGACAACAGGTCAGGAACAAGCTTTGACATGGGCAAAGGCACTTGGTCATCAATG
>JBDTKF010000031.1:0-7290 GCA_039935455.1 Ginsengibacter sp. | reverse complement strand
GAAGTGAAAGTACCTGCCTGTTCCACATCTGCATTCATTCGCAGTCCTTCAATATCCCTCAAAGCAGGCTTGCCGGGCCAACCTGTTACTTCCACATACCTAAACCCATGAAAAGTAAACCTGGGAGACCATGTTTCTACCCCGCTACCTTTAAGTATATAATTATCTTCCTGCCAGGCAATGCCGGGAGCTCCTGGCCCACCGTTGCCTTTTTTAATTTGCCCTGCCACTGAAGTCATTACGTTGATGTTGCCATCCGGATATTTATCTTCCCCATAACGAAGCCTGACAGTGGTACCTGCGGGTCCCTGCACATGAATGCGGGCTACACCAGCAAAATTCTGTCCCATGTCGAACACATACACCCCTGGTGCAGGCTCCCTAACGCCTACCGGATGAACCACTTTCGTAATTTTTATTGGGGGTTGTATTTGTGCAGTCAACATGCCAGATGGCCCTTTTACAATTACTGCATTTTTTAAATTGCGGAGCTTCCCAGGTGTTATAGAAGGCTCCGACCAACCTTGTTGTTCCAGCCTTGCATCATAATGCTCACCGAGATATACGCTGTTGCGTATCACCGGCCCCGGCATTGTTTGCCACGTTTCGTCAGTGCCGGATGTTGTTACAGAACCATCAGCATAAGTGATACGAAGTTGTGCTTTCAGGCAAGGGCTTCCCGTTACCAATGCTTCCCTAAGATTACGTGATCCCCACATTCTGAGTGGTAACAGATCATACCATCCATTGCCTAACATTACACCAGCTACATTGGTTCCCTGGCGGATGTATTTCGTTATATCATACACCGCATATAAGTTTTGTTTCTCATAATTTGTCCAGCCAGGATCCAGCATGTGGTCACCTACTTTTTCTCCGTTAATATAGGCTTCATAATAACCTAACCCGCAAATGTATAATCTTGCAGAAGCCACTTTCTTACTTGTATGGAACAACTTTTGAAATAGTGGCATAGGATCATCTTTGTAGAAGTCCTCTTCTTTAGTTACCTGTTTGTTGCCTTCCCCAATCCACTTAGCCTGCCAATCTGAAGGATGCAGCATAGCGGTTTCAAACCATTGGGCTTCACTCCACGGAGACACTTTCCCATCCTGGTCATACGTACGGACACGCCAAAAATATCTCGTGAATGATTTTAGGGGCTTGCCTTCGTACCAGATATGAAGACTTTGATCTGATTTTATCTTACCCGTTTGCCATACATTTCCTCGTAGATGAAGTATATCATTTTTATTATCACTTACCAATAGCTCATATGCCGATTGTTGCTGATTACGTTCCCCCGATACAAGGGTCCAACTTAATTCCGGTTTGGCTATATCAATACCCAACGGATTTAAACGGTATTCGCAGGTGAGTTTCCCTGGCTTTAAGACTGGTTGACTAGTGGCAGTAGTACCGATATTCAACATGAACACCAATAACCCCATGGACATCATCTTTCTTCTTAATTGCATTAACGAGATTTTATAAATTAAAACAATAGAATAATATACAAGGACTGCATAAATCATAAATGATATAGATATACAACTATTCTTTCCCCGTTTCCTTTAAATTCAATACGGGAGAATGTTTCAAGAAAACAAAAAGTATTTATGCCAATGTTTATTATTCTATAAAAATATTAATTATTGTGCTTGTTCAGTGATTCAAAAAAAATATGCAAACAATATACTTTATCAAATATCGCCGTCTTGCGAAAGAGAAAATTATTTTTTTTATCTGGGGCTATCAGGATCTCTAAACATTTTTGGGAGATGATCTTTTTTTTCTTGAGATTCGACTTCGCCACATTTGTCCTTTATGATAAACCGGAACTTCGGTGCCAAGCAATTTACCCCATGGCTTTAATCCCTCTACCCTATCGAAAATTATTTTTAGAACCGCTATAAACGGTACTGATAAAAACATTCCGGCAACACCCCAAACGGCCCCGCCAAGTAACACAATGACCAATGAGATAAGCGCATTGATTTTTACCTGCGAGGAAACTATGCGTGGAACTAAAATATTGTTATCAATGAATTGAATGATTAAATAAGCAATAATAATTCCCAGTTGAGTCGTATACCCATCTTCAGTAACAGTTGCAATAAGAATGGGCAAAGCGATGGCAATGATTCCTCCGATATAAGGTAAGATATTTAGAAGCGCACCAAGTACACCTAATAAAATCGCGTATTGTACACCAAGAACCAGCAACGCAGCGGAATTCATTATCGCCACAATGATTGCTTCAAGTAATAAACCCACCATATAATTCTGGATCGCATTTTTAGTTTCTTTCAAAACATTACTTACTTGCATTGAATTCTTTTCAGCAAATACTTCGTACAAAAAATTAAGAATAAGTGTTTTGTAATACAACATCAAAAAAATATAAATCGGTAATAGAATCACCATGCTTAAAGTTCCTAACAAAGTCCCAACCGTTTGTCCAATCAAAGGTTTAAGGCTATCTTCAGCCTCGGCGATCATTTCACTTTGTTTGGTCAATGACAAGGAATAATTGTTCTGTAACCACAACTGCAGATTATGAAAAAGTTCTCCAAATTTTTGTTGCAACATCGGCAGGTTGTCAGAAAACTTGACCATTTGTGAAGAAATGAAATACATCAATCCGGATACAACCAAAATAACTGTGAGTAGTGAAATCGTTATGGCAACAATCCTGTTTACTTTTTTATTAATTAGAATATTTACAAACGGATTCAATAAAATCGCAATCATTAACGCAAAGGCCAAAGGGACAAGAATGCTTCTTAGTTCAAAAAGCATAAACACAAAAAGCATAATACCAAAAAGCGTAACTGTAGATCTAAAAAAGAAGGGATATTTTTTCTGCATTTTTTTTTAACTTTAAATGATGATGATTACCGCCTCAGACTTTCAATTGTTTATAAAACTAATTTAAAAATAGAAACATGCAGAAAATTTTAGTAATAAAAAAAGGAAATCAAATTCATGATTTCCTCTGTTCAAAAGTTTAGTATTTCAGTTAATTTATATTGCTCATTCTATTATCAGTGACCCTGCCACCACAGATGAACCTTTTTGCATAATAATGATCATCAAGACTACTGATTTTTACTCCATGAGTCGACGCCTGCAAAAAATAATTATTCTCTAAATAAACACCCACATGTGATACGCCGCCTTTCGTATTGAAAAAAACGAGATCACCTTCTTTCAATTCATCCTTATCTACATGCTCGGTTGCATCATATTGTTGCCTCGCAGTTCTTGGGAGATTAAAACCATAAACTGCCAACATGAGTGCACTTGTCAAAGCACTGCAATCTATCCCTCTTTTAGTGGTTCCACCAAGCCGGTAATTGGTTCCAAACCAATCATCGACAAATCCCAGTAAAGAAACATTTTTTAATGATTCTACTTCTACATTCATCATCATTGCATACTTGAACTGCAAGGTGGAAAGATTTTCAATTACAGAATTAGCTACTTCAACAATTTTATTTCTTTTAGTAACGATCGGTATTTCAATTGTTTTTATACTTTTCGTGCCGCCGCTTTCAGAGGTTCTTAAAATACCATCCGGAGTAAATGAAATGCCGTCTATCAGGGAGAGCGTATTATCGCTGGTATTTGTAATGTTAATCCTATTTATGCTAGTTTGTGCGGTTGAAAATTGTATAGTGCAGATAAATATAAATGCCAGGCAGGTAATTGCGGGTCTCTTCATTCTAATCGGTTTATTTATTGTTTAATAAAAAAATAAGCAAATTGTTCACGGGGATGATTGAAGAACAACTTATTTTTTTAGAAACGAGTGTTTAAATTCAATTTCTCAATCGGGACGAAGATAACTTTCAGATTTTAAAAAAGCAAATAAAATTTATATTAATTTAGAAACTGTTTTTATCTTAAATTCCCGCCGTTAGAAATTTGATCTTTTTTGTGAGTAATTTAAAAAAATCTACGGGGCGTTTTCGCGATATTTGCAACCGTCCTTAATTCGTAATACATTCCACTTTCAATGAAGTTTTCTCACCTCCATGTTCACACTCAATTTTCGCTGTTAGACGGGGCCGCATCTATCAAAGCCCTTTACAACAAAGCGATTGCTGACGGAATGCCGGCCCTGGCAATTTCTGATCATGGTAATATGTTTGGTGTTTTTGAATTCGTAAAACATGCTCATTCACTCAAGAACGCTGATGGTTCTTTGAAAGTAAAACCGATTGTCGGTTGCGAATTTTATATCACTGAAAACAGGCACCTGAAACAATTTACCAAAGAGCAAAAAGATCCCCGACATCATCAAATTTTGCTGGCAAAAAATCCGGAGGGTTATAAAAATCTGACCAAACTTACTTCACTAGGATATATTGAAGGTATGTATTCGAAATATCCGCGTATTGATAAGGAATTGATTCATAAATATCACGAAGGTCTGATCGCTACAACCTGCTGTCTTGGCGCATTAGTACCACAAACGATTTTGAGAAAAGGAGAATCTGAAGGAGAAAATGAATTCAAATGGTGGCTGAATATTTTTCAAAAGGATTACTATGTTGAAATGCAAAGGCATGGAATTCCCGACCAGGATAAAGTGAATAAAGTGCTTTTAAAATTTGCAAAAAAATATGATGTTAAAATCATTGCAAGTAATGACTCTCATTATGTAGATCAAAAAGATTTCAACGCGCATGACATTCTGCTTTGTATCAACACCGGCGAAACACAGGCCACTCCTGCGCTCCGCGAGTTTACTGATGATGATGTCATGATAAAAAATAAACGGTTTGCATTTCCAAATGACCAGTTTTATTTGAAAAACACGAGTGAAATGCTTTCGGTTTTTGAGGATTTGCCGCAATCACTCGATAACACCAACGAAGTTATAGATAAGATAGAAGTGCTTGATCTTAAAAGAGACATTCTTATTCCGCATTTTCCTGTTCCAAAAGAATTTGAAAATCAGGAAGATTACCTTGTACATCTAACGTGGGAAGGTGCCCGCAAAAGGTATGAGACCATTACTCCTGAAATTGAAGAGCGCATCAACTTTGAATTGTTCACGATAAAGACGATGGGCTTTGCGGGCTATTTTTTGATTGTTAGTGATTTTATTGTTGCTGGTAAAAACATGGGTGTATTTGTTGGACCGGGAAGAGGTTCGGCAGCAGGTTCTGTTGTTGCTTATTGCATTGGCATCACCAACATTGATCCCATAAAATACAATTTACTTTTTGAACGGTTTTTGAATCCGGATCGCAAAACCATGCCGGATATTGATACAGATTTTGATGATGAAGGGCGCCAGAAAGTATTGGATTACGTTGTAGAAAAATATGGGAAAAATCAGGTAGCTCAAATCATTACTTACGGCACCATGGCTGCGAAGATGAGCATCAAAGATGTGGCGCGGGTAATGGACCTTCCGCTTTCCGAGAGCAATATGCTGGCAAAATTAGTTCCTGATAAACCGGGAACGTCTTTGAAAAAAGTATTGAAAGCGCCCATTACCGGTTCTAAATCTTTAACAGAAGAAGGCGTTGGTCCAGATGATATCAATAACATTTTGAAACTTCGTGACATTTATAATGGTGATGATATCAGAAGTAAAGTTTTACATGAAGCAGAGATTCTGGAAGGATCTGTAAGAAATACCGGCATTCATGCTTCGGCGATCATCATTGCTCCCCAGGATTTAATGGAACTTATTCCCATCGCCACTTCCAAAGATTCTGACTTGTGGCTCACACAAATTGACGGAAGTAATATTGAAAGCGCCGGTGTGTTGAAAATGGATTTTTTGGGATTGAAAACCCTCAGTATTTTGAAAACCGCACTTTCACTTATTCAAAAGAATTATGGAATAAATATCGATCTGAACACATTGCCTTTGGATGATGAAGAGACTTATAAACTTTTTCAACGTGCAGAAACGAATGGAACTTTCCAGTTTGAAAGTGCCGGAATGCAGAAGTATTTGCGTGAATTGAAACCCGATAAATTTGATGACCTGATTGCCATGAATGCCTTATACAGACCGGGTCCTATTGGTTATATCCCCAATTACATCGAACGAAAACATGGCAGGCAAGAAATTGTTTATGATTTGCCGGGGATGGAAGAAATTCTGAAAGACACCTACGGCATTACGGTGTATCAGGAACAGGTCATGTTGTTGTCACAAAAACTTGCAGGATTTAGTAAAGGAGATGCAGATATCCTTCGGAAAGCGATGGGGAAAAAGCAACGTGCGGTTCTTGACAAAATGAAAGCTCAATTTATTGAAGGCGCAAAAAAGAACAACCACCCCGTTTCTGTTTTAGAAAAAATCTGGACCGACTGGGAATCTTTTGCGCAATACGCGTTTAATAAATCTCACTCTACCTGTTATGCGTTAGTGGCCTATCAGACTGCCTGGTTGAAAGCACATTACCCCAGCGAATATATGGCTGCAGTTTTGAACCATGCCGGAGCAATTGAGAAAATTACCTTCTTCATGGAAGAGTGTAAGAGCATGGGCTTGACGGTTTTAGGGCCAGATATCAACGAGTCTCATAAAGGATTTGCTGTGAATAAAAAAGGTGAGATCCGTTTTGGTTTTAGCGGCATGAAAGGTGTGGGTGAAGCGGCTATTGAAAACATAATTGAGGAACGTGAAAAACACGGAATTTTTAACTCGATTTTTGATATGATCAAAAGAGTAAACCAAAGAACTGTAAATAAAAAGTCGTTGGAAAGTCTTGCTTATGCAGGCGCTTTTGATTGTTTCAATAATTTTCATCGGGCACAATTTTTCTTTACAATTCCCGGAGAGAATATCAACTCTTTAGAAAAGATTATCCGGTTCGGGAATCAATACCAGGCACAGCTTCACAATAATACAAACACTCTTTTTGGCGATTTACAAATGGAAGATGTTACGCCGCCATTGATCCCGGATTGTGAGCCATGGCCTTTAATTCAGATGCTTGATTATGAACGAAATGTAATTGGAATGTACCTGAGCGGACATCCTCTGGATAATTATAAATTCCAAATAAAATATTATAAGTTTGATACGGTGGTGGATTTTAACGAATTCAAGTCGAATCTAAACCTTCATCCAAATCCATCCAGATCTTTCAAGATTGCAGGTTTGGTAACTGAAGCACAGCATCGCATCTCCAAAAGAGGAAATAAATTTGGCGTGATGCATTTGGAAGATTATTCTGAAAAAATGGAACTAATGCTTTTCGGTGAGGATTACGTAAAATATACAAACTACCTGGAGCCGGGAATGGTAATTTG